>NZ_MKJY01000305.1 GCF_001942465.1 Actinomadura sp. CNU-125 | reverse complement strand
CGCCGCGTCGACCGCCCTGACCGCCCCCGCGTCCGCCCGCCCCCGGCACCCGTCCGAGCCGGGCAAGCGGCCGGTCGCCACCGGGTACGGCGGCGCGGTCTCCACCGTCGACCCGTACGCGAGCCGCACCGCCCTGGACGTCCTCAAGCACGGCGGCAACGCGATGGACGCGGCCGTCGCCGCTCCGACGGCGACCCTCGGCGTCACCGAGCCGTACGTCGCGGCGATCGGCGGCGGCGGGTTCATGACCTACTACGACGCCCGCAGCGGGCGCGTGCACTCGATCGACGGCCGGGAGACCGCGCCCGCGCGGATGCGCGCGGACTCCTTCATCGATCCCGAGACCGGCGAGCCGCTGCCGTTCGGCGAGGCCGTCACCAGCGGGCTCGGCGTCGGCGTCCCCGGCACGGTCGCGCAGTGGGAACTGGCCCTCGACCGGTTCGGCAAGCGGAAGCTGCGCCACCTCCTGCGGCCCGCGATCGACGTCGCCGAGCAGGGCTTCGTCGTCGACCAGGAGTTCCACGACCAGACGGCCGTCAACGAAGAACGGTTCCGCGACATCGCCCCCACCCGCGAGCTGTTCCTGCCGGACGGGAAGGTGCCCGAGGTCGGCTCGGTCTTCCGCAACCCCGACCTCGCCGACACCTACCGCGCGCTCGCCCGGTACGGCGGCGACTGGCTGTACGAGGGACGCCTCGGCCGCGAGATCGTCCGGACGGTCGCCGACCCGCCCGTCGCGTCCGGCGCCGAACGCACCGTCCGTCCCGGCCTGATGCGGCCCGGCGACCTCGACGGCTACCGCGCGAAGCTCCGGAAGCCGACGCACGTGTCGTACCGCGGCCTCGACGTGTACGGGATGCCGCCGCCGTCGTCCGGCGGATCCACGGTCGGCGAGGCGCTGAACATCCTCGAAGAGTTCGACCTCGACGCGGACCGCCCCGCCGACGCGCTGCACCTCTACCTGGAGGCGTCCAAGCTCGCCTACGCCGACCGGGGCCGCTACCTCGGCGACGCCGACAAGGTCGACGTCCCGCTCGGCGAACTGCTCTCGCCCGGCTTCGCCGCCGAGCGCGCGTGCCTGATCAAGCCGGACGAGGCCGCGGCCGCGCCCGTCCCGCCCGGTTCGCCGGACGGACGGTACGGCCCCTGCGGGCCCGCACGCGGCGCGCCCGCGACCCTCACCCGCGAGGGCCCGCAGACGACCCACCTCGTCGTCTCCGACCGGTGGGGCAACGTCGCGTCCTACACGCTGTCGATCGAGCAGTTCGGCGGCAGCGGCCTGACCGTCCCGGGCCGCGGCTTCCTGCTGAACAACCAGCTCACCGACTTCTCCTTCGAGCCGCCCGCGCCGGGCGAGGCACCCGACCCGAACCTGCCCGGCCCGCACAAGCGGCCGCGCAGCAGCATGGCCCCGACGATCGTGCTGGACGACGGCCGCCCCCGGCTCGCGCTCGGCACCCCCGGCGGCTCCACGATCATCACGACGGTGCTGCAGATCCTGGTCAACCGGCTCGACCTCGGCATGGACCTGCCGGAGGCCCTCAACGCGCCCCGCGCCACCCAGCGCAACACCCCGCAGGTTTTCGCGGAGCAAGAGTTCATCGACCGCTACGGCGACGACCTGCGCGCGCGCGGACACGAACTCGAACTTTTCGCCGGGCCTCCGAAGGGCGTCATCGGCGCGGCGAACGCTCTGGAGATCCTGCGGCCGGGCCTGGTCCAGGCGGTCGCCGAGCCCGAGCGGCGCGGCGGCGGCAGCGCCCTCGTCGTCCGTCCCGCCCGATAGCGTGGCGGCCGCGAACGCGTGCCGGGTCCGCGAGGGGGAAGGGATCGTCGCATGGCGCAGTCATATGTTCAGGTGACGACCACCACCGACTCGCGGGCCGAGGCGGCGGAACTGGCCAAGTCGGCGGTCGCCGAGCGGTTCGCCGCGTGCGCCCAGCTCGTCGGCCCGATCGCCAGCACCTACTGGTGGGAGGACGAGATCGAGTCGGCGGAGGAGTGGATGGTGCTGTTCAAGACCACCGCCGACCGGTTCGACGAGCTGGCCACCCTGATCACCGACGTGCACTCCTACGACACCCCCGAGATCATCGCGACCCCCGTCGTCGCAGGCAGCCTCGACTACCTCGCCTGGATCGCCGAGCAGACCGAAGCCGACGACGACGAGGAAGCCGAGGACTGACCCACCGCCGCAGCGGAGCCCGGAGCGGGGCGCAGGCCCGTCGCCGGGTGCGCGGTGGCGTGTGTGATTCAGGCCATACCTGGGTAAATCTTCAGTTACGCGGGTCGACGTGGTTTCCTCGGCGCGAGAGAAGGGGGGCCGCCGTGCACGACGGGACGCGCGGGACGCGGGCCGACGACGGGCTGTTCGGGCCCGGCTCGATCACCTGGCGGGTGATGGGCGAACCGGTGCTGATCATCGGCGGGATCCGGGCGCTGCTGCTGCAGTCGCTGCATCCGCGCACCATGTGGGGGACCGCCCAGAACTCCGAGCTGATGAAGGCGGACGCCGCCTGGGGACGGCTGACGCGGACGGTCGAGTTCGTGCGCGTCCGCACCTACGGGACGACCGAGGAGGTCGAGCGGATCGGGCGGCGCGTCCGCAAGCTGCACTCCAAGCTGACCGGCGTCGACATGCGCACCGGCGAGACGTTCCCGATCGACGACCCCGAGAACCTGCTGTGGGTGCACATGGGCGAGGTCGACTCCTACCTCGGTGTCGCGCGGCGCGCTGGCGTCCCGCTGAGCGCCGCGGACGCCGACCGGTTCGTGGACGAGCAGCGCCGCGCCGCCGCGGTCGTCGGTCTCGACCCCGCCGACGTGCCCGCGTCGGTCGCGGAGATGGCGGACTACTACGCCGACATGCGGGGCCGCATCTGGGCGTGCGACGAGGCCCGGCTGGGGCTGCGGCGGATGTTCAGCCCGGCCGTCCCGCGCAACCTGCTGCCGCTGAAGCTCGCCGCCCCCGCCGTGGGGAGCCTGACGGTGTCGACGCTGCCGCGCTGGGCCCGCCGCATGTACGGGCTGCCGGGGCTGCCGACGTCGGACGTGGCGGCCACGCTCGCGCTCAAGAGCCTGTACCGGACGACGCGGGCGGTGCCCGAGCGGTACCGGTACTCCCCGGACGCGCGGCGCGCCCTGCGCCTCACCCGCGAGGCCGAGGCGGCCGCCTGGACGATCGCGTCCTGACCGGCGTGCTCAGCCGCGGCGCATGAGTCGGCCGACGGCGGCCATGAGCTCGGTCGACATCGCGTCGCCCTTGCCCTCTTCGGCGCCCTCGGCGACGCAGTGCCGGACGTGGCCGTCGAGGAGGCCGAGCGCGACCTTGTCGAGGGCGGCCTGGATCGCGCTGATCTGGGTGAGGATGTCGATGCAGTAGCGGTCGTCCTCGACCATGCGCTCGATGCCGCGCACCTGCCCCTCGATCCGGCGGAGCCGGGTCTCCAGCTGGTCCTTGGTGGCGGTGTAGCCGCGCGTGGGGGCCTCGCTGTTCGCCATCCGGTCCTCACAATCGCTCTGGGGCCTCGCACCTCTGGAGGAACACCCCCGCAGGGGTATGTTATGCGCTAGTTCGGGGGGATGTTCCAGGCCGAGACGACCGGGCGGTCGTGCTCGGTGCCGAGCACCGAGAGCGTCCCGGTCTGCAACGCGAACAGGCGTCCGAGCGCGGGTTCCAAGCCGAGCCACCGTGCGGTGAGGACGCGCAGGAAGTGCCCGTGCGCGACGATCGCGACGTCGCCGTCGTCCGGTAGCGGGCACACCTTTGCCAGGACGGCGTCTGCGCGCGCGCCCACCTGCTCGATGGACTCGCCGGGGTGTTCGGCGTCGCCGGGGATCACCCCGTCTTCCCACAGGAACCAGCCGGGACGGTCCTCGCGGATGCGGGCCGATGTGACGCCCTCGTAGCCGCCGTAGTCCCATTCCCACAGGTCGGGGACGACGTCGTCCGGCCGCAGGCCCGCCAGTTCGGCGGTGCGGCGGGCCCGTTCGGCCGGGCTGACCAGCGTCCGGACGATCGTGCGGCGGGCGAGCGCCGCGCGCAGCGCGCGGGCCTGCTCCTCGCCCCGCCCGGTCAGCGGGAGGTCGGTGCGCCCGGTGTGCCGCCGCGCGCGGCTCCACTCGGTCTCGCCGTGCCGCACGATGATCAGCTCTCCCATGCGCCCCACTCTAGGCGCGGGTTCGGCGCCCGCCTCCCCCGGCCGAGGGGCGCGCCGGGGGAACCTACGCCAGGACGGACGAGGGCGGCGTCCACGGCAGCCCGTGGGCCTCGGCGACGTGGTCGTAGACGATCTCGCCCGCGTGGGTGTTGAGGCCGCGGGCCAGCGACGCGTCGGCGTGCAGGGCGGCGCGCCAGCCCTTCTCGGCGATCGCGACGACGTAGCGGAGCGTCACTCCGGTGAGGGCGCGGGTGGAGGTGTTGGGCACCGACCCGGGCATGTTGGCCACGCAGTAGAAGGTGGATCCGTGCACCCGGTAGGACGGGGCGTCGTGGGTGGTGGGCCGCGAGTTCTCGAAGCAGCCGCCCTGGTCGATGGCGATGTCGACGAGCACGGACCCGGCCTTCATCCGGGCGACGAGCTCGCCGGAGATCAGCTTCGGCGCCCGCGCCCCCGGGATCAGCACCGCGCCGATCACCAGGTCGGCGGCGAGGGCCCGCTGCTCGACGGCGAGGGCGTTCGACACGAGGGTCCGCACCCGGCCCCGGTAGATCGCGTCGATGCGGCGGAGCCGGTCGACGTCGACGTCGAGGATCGTGACGTCCGCGCCCATGCCGGCCGCGATCTGCGCGGCGTTCAGGCCGGACACCCCGCCGCCGATCACCAGGACCTTCGCGGGCGCCACGCCGGGCACGCCGCCCGGCAGCACGCCGCGTCCGCCGTGCGGCGCCATCAGGTGGTAGGCGCCGACCTGCGGGGCGAGCCGCCCGGCGACCTCCGACATGGGGGCGAGCAGCGGCAGCGAGCGGTCCGGGAGCTGGACGGTCTCGTAGGCGATCGCGGTGACGCCCGCCGCGAGCAGCGCGTCGGTGCACTCGCGGGACGCGGCCAGGTGCAGGTACGTGAACAGGACCTGGCCCGCGCGCATCCGGTGGAACTCGGGCGCGATGGGCTCCTTGACCTTGAGGACGACATCGCCCTCGGCCCAGACCTCGTCGGCCGAGTCGAGGATCTTGGCGCCCGCGGCGGTGTAGTCGTCGTCGGGGATCGCCGAGCCGAGCCCGGCGGCCCGCTCGACGAACACCTCGTGGCCGAGGCGGGTGAGCTCGTGGACTCCGGCCGGGGTGATGGCCACGCGGTACTCGTGGTTCTTGATCTCGCGGGGTACGCCGATCTTCACGGAAGGCTCCTTGTGGGGGCTGACGTCCGTTCGTACCAAGCGTCCTGCCCGCGCGGCGGGGACGCCACGCGGCGCCCCGCGTGCGGACCCCGCGTGCGGCCCCCGGCTCAGCCCATCGTGCGGCGCAGCGGCGGGAGCCATTCGGCGGCGATCGCGACCGTCAGCTGCTCCAGCAGCGGCCCGGCCCGCCGGACGCAGCGCCCGGTGTCGGGCTCGATGTCCTCCAGCGAGTAGACGGCCTGGATGCGCGCCTTGCGGAGCTGCTCGCCGGTGAGGCCGCGCCGCCCGGCCACCGCGACGACCGGGACGCCCGCGCGGGCCGCCGCCCGCGCGACGCCGATCGGCGTGCCGCCGCGCAGGGAGCGGGTGTCCAGGACGCCTTCGCCGGTGACGACCAGGTGCGCGTCGCGCGCCCGGGCGGCGAAGCGCAGCACGTCGAGCAGCACGCCGGGGCCGGGCTCGATCGTCGTCGCCGAGGAAGGCGCGCGCGGCGAACCCGACGCCGCCCGCGGCCCCGGCGCCCGGCAGGTCGCGG
>NZ_MKJY01000304.1 GCF_001942465.1 Actinomadura sp. CNU-125 | reverse complement strand
TGGCCGCCGGGCTGGCGGTGTCGGCCTGTGGAGCCGGTGTGAGACCTCAACGGGAGTCCTCCCGGACGGGGCGGTCGGCGACGAAGCAGGAAACCCACGGGGCGACCCGTGGACTCCCCCGCCTTTAGGCAGCGGAGCAGGTCAAGAGGTGTGCAGTCTCCTTCCTTCCGGGCGCGACTGATCGGCCCGCCGGTCTGGGTGATTTGCGCATTGTGCGAACAAAGTTCGCTTTACGTGGATCGCCTCGATCGTAGTTAAGCCGTGGCCCGCCCGAGACGCGATCTCGATGAAAGCCCGGTCGCCGGCCAGGGAACCGTGTCGTTTACGATCGGTCGAGTGGTAGGCGTGGGCATGATGCGCCGGCTGGGGGTCACGGCGCTGGGACTGCGGAACGGCCCCCACAAGGTGACGGTCGAACGGGACCTGGAAGTTCCCGCCGGGGACGGCGTGACACTGCTCGCCGACCGGTACGCGCCCGTCCCCGGAGACGCGGACGCCGAGAACCCCCCGACGGTGCTCGTGCGCTCCCCGTACGGGCGGCGCGGGCCGTTCGGGCTGATGTGCGGGCAGGCGTTCGCGTCGCACGGGTTCCAGGCGGTGGTGCAGAGCGTCCGCGGCGGGTTCGGGTCCGGCGGCGTGTTCGAGGCGCTGGACGAGCGGGAGGACGGCCTCGCCACCATCGAGTGGCTGAAACGGCAGCCGTGGTTCGGCGGGACGTTCGCGATGCACGGCCCGAGCTACCTCGGCTACGTGCAGTGGGCGGTCGCCGCCGAGGCCGGGCCGGCGCTGAAGGCGCTGTCGATGCAGGTCACGGCGTCCACGTTCCGGGACGCCGTCAACGTCGGCGGGACGTTCGCGCTGGAGTCGGCGCTGATCTGGGTGGACATGACCGCCCGGATGAAGAACTCCCTGTCGGGCATCACGACCGGTTTCACGTCCCCGCGCCGGGCCCGCCGGGCCGCACTGTCGGGCCGTCCGCTCGCCGAACTGGACCGGATCGCGACCGGCGAGCAGCAGCGGTTCTTCCAGGACCTCCTCGTCAACGGCCCCGACACCCCGTTCTGGGACAAGCGCGACTTCAGCCCCACGGTGTCGCGGGTCACCGCACCGGTGAACATGACGGGCGGCTGGTACGACATCTTCCTGCCGTGGCAGCTGAAGGACTACGCGGCGCTGCGGGCCGCCGGGCAGGAGCCGTACCTGACGATCGGCCCGTGGTTCCACGCCGACCAGCACATGATGCGCGGGTCCGTCGGCGAGTCGGTCGCGTGGTTCCGCGCCCACCTGCTGGACGACCCGTCCGGCCTGCGCCCGAACCCCGTGCGGCTGTACGTGACGGGCGCCGCGGAGTGGCGCGAGTTCCCGCACTGGCCCGTCCCGGGGATGCGGGAGGAGCGCTGGCACCTGCGGCCGGACGGCGGGCTGGCGCCCGCAGAGCCGCCCGAGTCCGAGCCGGACCGGTACCGGTACGACCCGGAGCATCCGACGCCGTTCCTCGGCGGGCCGACGCTGCTCGGCGAGACGCACCCGTCCACCGACCAGCGGCGGCTGGAGCGGCGCCGGGACGTGCTGACCTTCACCTCCGCCGAGCTGACCGAGGACATGGAGATCATCGGCCCGGTCACCGCCGACCTGCACGTCCGGTCGAACCGGGAGCACACCGACTTCGTGGTGCGGCTCTGCGACGTCACGCCCGAGGGCGAGTCGCTGAACCTGTGCGAGGGGATGCGGCGGCTCGTCCCGGGCACGCCCGAGGCGGACGCCGACGGGGTGCGGGCGGTCGCGGTCGAGCTGTGGCCCGCCGGGCACCGGTTCCGCGCCGGGCACCGGATCCGGGTGCAGGTCGCCAGCGGCGCCTATCCGCGCGTCGCGCGCAACCCCGGCACCGGCGCGCCGATCGGCACCGCGACCGAGATGCTCATCGCCGAACAGGAGCTCTTCCACTCCCCCGGCCGCCCCTCCGCGATCAACCTGCCCGTGGTGCCCGCGGGCGCCGGGCGGATCGACGAGGCGGCCGAAGAGAGCGGCACGGAAAAGTAAATCTGCCGGTATCCGCGCTGATCGGAGGCGATCCGGTGGAGGGATCCGATTCGTGAGGTTTGACGGAGACTGCCATCGGGGTAAAGATCCCTACGAGCAGGTGTCTAAGACGCAGATACCTCCAGGCTTCCCCTGTGTCGTCCCGGAGGATCCCGTTATGTACCGCCCGCTTAACATCGCGCTCGTGTCCGCCTCCGACCTCGACGGCGAGCACCTGCAGTCCGTCCACGTCCGGGATCTCGCACGCTCTCTCGTCCGCCCGCTGCACGGCGACGCGGAGCCGAACCACGTGACGGTCTACGCCCGGCGCCAGGACAAGGACGCCAAGAGCCGCGTCCGGCTCGGCCCGGGCGCTTCGCTGCTGCACCTCGACGCCGGTCCCGCCCGTCCGCTGACGGAGGACGAGACGCTGGCGTACCTGCGCGACTTCGCCGACGAACTCCGCCGCCGCTGGTCGGGCGCGGGCCGTCCGGACATCGTCCACGCGCACGGCTGGATCGGCGGCCTGGCCGCCTGCGCCGTCGCCCGCGAGCTGGACATCCCCTTCGCGCACAGCTACCACGGCGTCGCCGCCGCCGAGCGCCGCACCGGCCGGGAGGTGCACCCGCACCGCGACCGGCTGGAGAAGGCGATCGGACGCGACGCCGCGATCGTCCTCGCCGCGCACGTCGAGGAGGCGAACTCGATCGTCCGGATGGGCGTCCCCCGCCCGGCGGTCACCGTCGTCCCCTACGCGGTGGACGGCGAGCACTTCGCCCAGACCGGCCCGGCGCTGCCGCACGGCGACCGCGCCCGGCTGGTGATGGTCTGCGACGACCTGCGGTCCGGTGACGTCCCGACCGCGCTGCGCGCCCTCGTGCACGTCCCGGACGCCGAGCTGGCCGTCGCCGGCGGCCCGGACCGCGAGGAGCTGGAGAACGACCAGGACGTCCACAAGCTGAAGCTGATGGCCAAGGAACTGCACGTCGCCGACCGGGTGATCTTCCTCGGCCGGGTGCCGCGCAAGTCGCTGCCGCGGCTGCTGCGCACCGCCCGGCTGGCGCTGTGCCTCGCGCCCGTCCAGCCGTCCCCGTCGGTGCCGCTGGAGGCCATGGCCTGCGGCGTCCCGGTGGTGACGACCTCGGCCGGAGGCAACGCCGACGAGGTCCTCGACAAGATCACCGGACTGCACGTCCCGGCGGGCCGCCCGGTGCAGATCGGCCGGACCATCCGGCACCTGCTGTCGGAGGAGACCACCCGGCACGGCTACTCGATCGCCGCCGCCGACCGCGCCCGCTCGCGCTACTCCTGGGAGCGGATCGCCGCCGAGACCCTGCGCGCCTACCACAAGGTGCTGCCGGTCCCGGAGGTCCCGGCCCCCCGCGAGGACGACGCGGCCGAGCCCCGCCGACGAGCACGCCGCGGAGGAGGAGCGCACGCCCGCCCTCGCCCGCTGACGACCGCGGCACCAACCCGCCGCACTCGGCACGGGCCCCGGACCTCCGGTCCGGGGCCCGCCCCGTGCGCCCGGAGCAGCTTCGCCCCGGTGGGATAATGGGGACGGACGCGACGGAGGGGGCGCATTCGGTGCTGATCGGGAGGGCGGCGGAGCTCGCGGAACTGACCGGGGCGCTCGACGACGCCGCGGCCGGGCGCGCGCGGACGGTCCTCGTCGGCGGCGACGCCGGGATCGGCAAGACGCACCTTGTGTCGACGCTGGAGCGCGCGGCCCGCGAGCGGGACTGCGCCGTCCTGGTCGGGCAGTGCGCCGAGCTGGGCGAGAGCGTCCCGTACCTGCCGCTCGCGGACGCGCTGTGGACGGCGCTCGCGCGGCGGCGGGCCCGACGCGGAGGCCGTCCGGGGCGGGCTGGAGACCCGGCCGGTACTGGGCCGGTTGCTGCCCGACGGGGACGGCGGGGGCGATCCGCTCGCGCCCGACCTCGGCCGGCAGCGGCTGTTCGGCGCCGCGCTCGGGCTGCTCGGCGAGCTGGGCGGCGACCGTCCCGTCCTGCTCGTCCTGGAGGACCTGCACTGGGCCGACCGCTCCACCCGCGACCTGCTGACGTTCCTGTGCCGCGTGCTGCAGCGCGAGCGGGTCTGCCTCGTCGGGACGTACCGGTCGGACGATCTGCACCGGCGGCACCCGCTGCGCCCGCTCGTCGCCGAACTGCGGCGGCTGCCGAACGTGACGTCCGTCCAGGTGCGGCCGTTCGGGCGCGGCGAGACCGCCGAGTACCTGGCGGCGCTGGCCGGGGCGGCGCCGACCGCCGAGACGGTCGAGCGGGTGCACCGGCGGTCGGAGGGCAACCCGTTCTACGCCGCCGAACTGCACGCCACCGGGGAGTCCGCGGAGCTGCCCGCCGGGCTCGCCGACCTGCTGCTGTCGCGGGTCGAACGCCTGTCGCCGGACGCGCGGCGGGTGGTGCGGATCGCGGCGGTCGCGGGGCGCCGGGTCGACGACGAGCTGCTGCGGCTGGTGTCGGGGCTCGCCGAGGACACGGCCGGGGAGGCGCTGCGGGAGGTCGTGTCGCACCAGCTGCTCGTCCCGGACGGCGCCGGGTACAGCTTCCGGCACGCGCTGCTGCGCGAGGCCGTCTACGCCGACCTGCTGCCCGGCGAGCGCACCCGGCTGCACGCCGCGTTCGCGGAGCTGCTGGCCGACGAGCGGACGGGCGGGCGCCGGGGTTCGGCGGCCGAGCTCGCCTACCACAGCCTCGCCGCGCACGTCCTGCCCGCCGCGTTCGCCGCGTCGGTGCGGGCCGCCCGGGAGGCGGGGCGGGTCGGCGCGCCCGCGGAGGAGTTCGAGCACTACGAGCGGGCGCTGGAGCTGTGGGACACGGTCCCGGACGCGGAGGCGGTCGCCGGGACGGGACGGGAACGGGTCGTGCTGGCCGCCGAGCAGGCCGCGGCCGAGGCGGGCGAGGTGCGCCGGGCGGCGCACTCGCTGCAGCGGCTGCTGGAGACCGCCGACCCGTCGGACCGGCTGCTCGGCGTCCGGATCCGCGAGGAGCTGTCGTCGCACCTCGGCGAGCTGGACAGGGACGACGAGGCGCAGGCGATGGCCCGCGCGGCCGTCGCGATGCTGCCGGACGGGCCGCCCACGACCGAGCACGCCCGCGCCCTGGCCACCTACGGCAAGCTGCTGCTGTGGCGGGACACCGACGGCGAGATGCCCGCGTTCGCGGAGAAGGCCGTGGCGGTGGCCCGCTGCGGTGGCGGCGATCGACGCCGAGGCGAGCCTGCTGCTCACCCTCGGCGGGTACTGGAAGCGGCAGGCGGACCCGCGGGCCGCCGAGACCATCGACGGGGCCCTGGAGCTGGCGCTGACGGGCGGCAGCCCGCTGGTGACGCTGCGGGCGATGTTCCACTCGGCGGGGCTGCGCTTCGACCGGGGCGACCTGGCGGACGCGGCCCGCGCCGCCGACGACGGCGCCCGGTACGCCGACGGCAACGGCCTCGGCTGGAGCACGCACGGCGGCCTGCTGCGCTGCCTGCGGTTCCTGATCCGCTACACGACCGGCGACTGGGCGGAGGCGGCCCGGCTGGCGGAGGGGTTCGGCGTCCAGGTCACCCGGCGGGCGGAGGCGCAGGCCTCCGCCTACGCCCTGTTCCTGGAGGTCGCGCGGGGCGACGCGGGCGTGGACGAGCGGCTGCGCTGGCTGGACCCGCTGCTGCCCGACGACTACTTCCTCAATTACATCGCGCGCGGCCTGGCCGCCGAGCTCGCCCTATGGCGCGACGATCCCGGCACCGCGGTCGAGCACGTCGACGCGGTGCTGGCGACCCCGTACGGCGCCGAGGACAGCGCCGTCCGCATCGCGGCGACCGGGCTGCAGGCCCACGCCGAGCTGGCCGCGCTCGCCCGCGCGGCCGGGG
>NZ_MKJY01000303.1 GCF_001942465.1 Actinomadura sp. CNU-125 | reverse complement strand
GCGGGAGGTGGCGGCCGCTGAACGTCTTGTCGGTGAGGGACGCCCAGGACGTGTAGGGGGCCATGGTGCTGAGCGGTTCGGGCCGTCCGGGCATCTCGCGGATAGCCCGGTCGATGATGGCGGCGTTCAGCCCGCGCCGCAGCGGGCGGACGCTCTCGGCGGCCCGCCACAGCCCCCGCCCGTGGGTGAGGGCGAGGTAGCGGAGCCGGTTGGCGGCGCCGTCGGTGGCGATGGTCCGCGCCGTGCCGGTGTCGCCCATGTCAGGCGCTCCTTTCCGCGGACGGCCCGAGGCCGAGGACGAACCGGTCGGGGAAGACGCCGCGGTCGCGCACGACGTCGCCGTCCGGCGGGGGCAGCAGCCGGACGCCGGGGCGCCGCAGCAACCGGCGCACGACCTCGCAGATCACGGCGGCGCCCGGGTGGACGCCGACGCAGGCGTGCGGGCCGTGCCCGAAGTGCAGGTAGACGTCGGACGGGCGGCCGGGGCGGTACTCGTGCGGGTCGGCGACGGCGTCCTCGTCGAACATCGCGGACGCGACGGCGGCCAGGACGAGCGTGCCCGCCGGGACGGTCGTCGCGTGCGGGGTCCCGGCGGCGAGCACGTGGTCGCGGGCGCAGACCCGCGGGACGACCTTGAGGAACGGGTCGAAGCGCAGCGCCTCCCAGACGTGCCCGTCGAAGCGGGCGGGGTCGGGGTCGCGTGCGGCGTCGGCGGCGCGGGCGTACTCGTCCGGGCGGGCGAGCAGCTCGCGGACGAGGTGCGTCATGGACCCGGACGCGTTCTCGACGAAGCCGAGCATGAGCGCGGCGACGTTGATCAGGACGCGTTCGTCGTCGACTCCGGCGCGGGCGGGGAGCGTGGTGCGCAGCAGCCGGTCGAAGATGTACCCCGGGCGGGGGCCGCTCGCGGTCGCGCGCGCCGACCGGCGAGGACTTCGCGCAGGTGGTCCATCATCTCGCGGCCCGCGCGGGCGGACGCGGCCCGCACGTCCGGGTCGCCGGGCAGGTTCGCGGTGACGTCGGTGATCACCGTCCGGGACCAGCGGGAGAGGGTCGCCTCGTCGGGGCCGGGGAACCCGAAGTAGCCCGCGCAGACGCGGAGGGCCACGCGGCGGAACAGGTCGCCGACGGCGTCGTCGCCGCCGTGCGGGACGGCCGCGTCGAGGGCCTCGTCGGCGGCGCGCCCGGCGAGCTCCCGCACCGCGGGGACGTCCTCGGGGGGCAGCATCACCTGCATGAGGCCGCGCTCGCGCCAGTTCAGCGGGGTGGCGTCGCGGGACAGCACGACCGGGCCGCCGAGGGCGCCTTCGAGCCGGTCGGTGTAGGCCGCGACGGTGAAGACCTCCCAGCGCGACAGCACCTCGCGGACGTCGGCGGAGCGGGTGACGAGCGCCAGCCCGGGCGCGGCCAGGACGGGACGGCGGGCGCGCAGTTCGGCGAACAGCGGGCGCCAGTCGGTGCGCAGCCAGCCGGCGACCAGCGCCGGGGCCGCCGCGGGATCCCGCCGGACGGCCGTGTCGTACTGCTGCAGGTAACCCCCGCCGACCGTCTGATCGGACCGTTGCTGATCGGACCGTTGCATGCCGGACCTCTGCTTCGGATCGGTTCCCGCGGCGGCGGGAGGGTCTCCAGCCGTCCGTTGGACGCGTTCGTACACGCCTGATGTTCAGGTTTCGGAAGTTCTGGGTGTCGCGGTCACGTGCCGGTGTTCCCGCAGGGACGTTCGCGAGCGGGTGTTCACATGCCGTCGCCGGAGATTAGCGAAGCGTGACCGTGATCACAAGGGAAAATTACCCAAAGCAAGGATATGGCAACCCTTGGTGACAATCTAGTTACTCTTCGGCCACTGTCGACAGCGCTCCGTGGCCCATTCAATGGGTGGCGTCCGCCCCTTGATCCGCCCATCTGTTGATCCGTCCACCTCCTTGATCCGCCCCCTCGACCCCTGGCCCGTGAGAGGTACCGATGCCCGCGTCCGTCCCCGCCGCCGAAACGGTGGCGATCTCGACGGCCCGGCGCGGCGCGTACCTCGCCGTGCTGGTCGTGCTGCCGGTGGCGGCGCTCGCCGCGGGCGTCGCCGTCGCCTGGGGCCGGGGCATCGGCCCGCGCGACGCGGTGATCGCGCTCGTCATGTACGTGATCAGCATCTACGGCATCAGCGTCGGCTACCACCGGCTGTTCACGCACCGCTCGTTCAAGTGCCGGCGGCCGCTGCGGATCGGGCTGGCGGTGGCGGGCGGGCTCGCCGTCGAGGGTCCGGTGACGCTGTGGGCGGCCGAGCACCGGCGGCACCACAAGTACGCCGACCGGCCCGGTGACCCCCACTCGCCGTGGGCGCACGGCGAGAGCGGCTGGGGGCTCGTCCGCGGCCTGCTGCACGCCCAGGCCGGCTGGTTCTACACGGCGCGCCGCAGATCCGACCGGCGGCACTGGGTGCCCGATCTGCTGGCCGATCCGGACGTCCGGCGCCTGGACGCCGCCTATCCCGGCTTCGTCGTGCTGTCCTTCGCGCTGCCCGCCGCGGCCGGGGGGCTGTGGTCGGGAACGTGGGCGGGCATGTGGACGGCGCTGTTCTGGGGCGGGCTCGTCCGGTACGCGCTCGTCCACCACGCGACCTGGTCGGTGAACTCGCTCGCCCACGCCTTCGGCGACCGCGACTTCCGCACCCGCGACCGCTCGACCAACCTGCCGATCGTCGCCTACCTCACCCTCGGCGAGGGGTGGCACAACTGGCACCACGCCGACCCCACGAGCGCCCGGCACGGGGTGCGCAAGGGGCACGTCGACCCGAGCGCCCGGCTGATCCGCCTGTTCGAGCAGGCGGGGTGGGCCTACGACGTCCGGTGGCCCGACCCGTCCCGCATCGCGGCCCGGTCCCTGCCGCCCGGGCCGCCGATCGGGCCGCCCGCCGGGCCGTCCGGGCGGTCCGGGCGGTCCGGGCGGCGGTCGGAGGCGAGCGGGGACGGCTGAGGCGAACCCGGGGGGGCGGCTCCGGGGGCGACCGTCCGGCAGGGGTCACGCTCCCTGGCCCTGCCCGGGATACCTGCCGTGGGGCCCTCCGGCGTCGGCGTGCGTGAAGGTGACCGGGAGGCGGGCCGGGCGGCGGGTCCACGGGGACGGCTCGTACTCCACCTCGGCCGGGTCGATGGCGAGCCGGACGCCGCGCAGCGCGTGCAGGACGGTCGTGACGGCGTGCGGGCGATGGTGCGGGCCGGGTCGCGTGCGGGGCAGGCGTGCTGCCCGGCGCTCCAGGCGAGGTGGGCGCGGTTGCCGCGCTGCCAGAACTGCGACCCGGCGTGGGCGCGGACGTCGTGGGCGACGGCGGCGAGACCGAGGACGAGGGCGTCGCCGCGGGCGATGGCGCGGCCGCCGAGTTCGGTGTCGCGCAGCGCGTACCGGGCCGGCATGTTGATCATCGGGGGCGCGACGGCGAGGACCTCGTCGAGCGCGTCGTCGATGCCGAGGCGCCCGCCGCGGACGCGTCCGGCGAAGCGGGGGTCGGTCAGCATGAGGCTGATGGTCTGGGCGATCCAGCTCATGGTGGTGTGGTTCCCGGCGGACATCAGCGCGACGATCGACCGGAGCGCCTCGGCGGGGGTGCGCAGGTCGGGGTGCGCGAGGAGGAGCGAGGCGATGTCGTCCGCGGGGTCCGCGCGGCGGGCGGCCAGGAGCCCCGACAGCAGGGCCTCCAGGCGGCGGTCGCCCTCGTGGGCGTCCTCGCCGGAGCCGTACAGGGCGCGCATCGCGACCAGCAGTTCGCGGCTCTGCCGGGGGTCGAAGCCGATGAGGTCGCCGAGGGCCAGCAGCGGGACGGCCTCGGCGTACTCGGCGACGAGGTCGGCCGCGCCCCGCTCGGCGAACCCGCCGATGAGGCCGCGGCACAGGTACTCGACGGTGCGGCGGAGCCGCCGGTGGTCGACGGCGGCGATCGCGTCCTCGATGGGGCGGCGCAGGCGGCGGTGCTCCTCGCCGTCGTGCCCGGCGACGTTGTCGCGGAAGAACATCATCGGGCCGAGCGGCGAATCGGGCGGGACGGCGCCGTCCTGGAAGGCGCGCCAGTCGCGGCCGTCCCGCGAGTACACGCGCGGCGTCCCGGTGACCGTCTTGATCTCCTCGTAGCCCATGACGAGCCAGGCGTGCACGCCCGGTTCGAGTTCGACGTGGGCGACGGGGCCGTGGTCGCGCCAGAGCCGGTCGAACACCGGCCAGGTGTCGGGGCAGGTCGTGGTGGCCGACAGGCGCACGGGGGCTTCGGCGGGTTCGCCGGACGGGACGGTCACGGGGCGGGCTCCCGGACGGTGAGGGCGTGCTCGGCGAGCGCGACGAGCGCGGCGACGGACGAGTCGCGGTCGAGGGCGTTGCAGTCGACGATCGGGGTGTGCGGGAGGAGGTCGAGGGCGCCGCGGAGCCGGTCGTGGGGGTGCGGCGGGGTGTCGGGGAAGTGGTTGACGGCGACCGCGAAGGGCGCGGGGACGTGCGTCTCCACCTGGTCGAGGACGTCGAAGCCGCCCGCGAGCCGCCGGGAGTCGACGATGACCAGGACCCCGACGGCGCCTTCGGCGAGCCCGGCCCACATGTCCCAGAACCGCCGCTGGCCGGGCGTCCCGAACAGGTAGAGGGCGAGGGACGGGTTCAGGGTGATGCGGCCGAAGTCCATGGCGACGGTCGTGGACGTCTTGCCGGGGAGCCGCGCGAGATCGTCCACGCCGGTGCTGGCCTCGGTGATCGGTTCCTCGGTGCGCAGCGGGCGGATCTCGCTGACCGAGCCGATGAACGACGTCTTGCCGACGCCGAAGTCGCCGACGACGAGGATCTTCGCCGTCCGGGCGACGGTACCGGGGAGATACCGGTCGGCGGGCGGCACTGCGGGCGCCGGGCTCGTCGGGGCCGCGGGGTCGGGCGCGGCCGGGTCGGCGGGCGCGGGTTCCGGGCTCGTCGGGGCGGCGGGGCCGGTGCCCCCGCCGGACGCGGGTGCGGTGCCCATCGGGTCAGAGGGCGCGGAGCCCATCGAGCACCTCCTTCAGCAGGTCGGTTCCGGGTTCGGTGAAGCCGCCCGCGTGGGTCTGCAGGCGGCCGGACGCGACGAGGTCGCCGACCAGGACCCGGACGGCGCTGACCGGCAGGTCCAGGTGGGCGGCGGCTTCGGCGACCGACAGGACGCCGCCGGCGCAGAGCCGCAGGAGGGCGCGCAGCTGCGGCGGCGCGTCCGCCGGGAGCGGTTCGGTGGCCCCGGCGGACGGCGGGACCGTTTTCAGCAGCGTGTCGACCCCCACCCGGGCGCCGGGCGCGACCGCGCGCCCGCCGGTGACCACGTAGGCCCGCAGCGGCGTGTCGCGGTACTCGCCGGGGCCGGACAAGTCAGCCGCTCCCCCGGGCGGGCGTGGCGAGCTGCTCGCCGAGTTTGAGCACCATCGCCTGCATCTCCTGCGCGACGAGCGCCGCGTTGATCACCGGGCCGGTGACGACGGCGACGCAGGAGCGGGCGGCGGCGCTGCGGACGAACAGGTAGCCGCCCTCGTGCCCGACCATCAGCTGGTGCAGGGCCTTGGCGCCGGTGCCGAACTCGCCCGCCTGGTCGCGCGACAGCGAGAGCAGCCCGCTGCAGCGGGCGGCGAGCCGGTCGGCCTCGTCCCGTCCGGTGTCGGCGGAGCGGGCCTTGAGCAGGCCGTCCACGGTGCACACGATGGCGTGCCGGACGCCCTGGACGCGGGCGAGCCGCGCCACGACCCAGTCCTGGTCAGCCGTCATCGTTCCTCCTGTCGTCGTCGGTGCGGGGGTGCCCCGGGTCCGGGGCGGCCGCGTCCGGTGCAGGGGTGTTCGGCGCGGGTGCGCCGGACGCGGGAGTGTGCGGGATGAGCGCGTCCATCAGCGCCCCGGCCTCTTCGGGCGACGCGGGCGGCGGCGCGACCGGCGGCGGC
>NZ_MKJY01000302.1 GCF_001942465.1 Actinomadura sp. CNU-125 | reverse complement strand
CCGCACGCCCCCCCGAAGCGATCACGGAGAACCATGTCCCTCCACCGCCCCCACCGCCCCCGCCGTCGCCCTGCTCTCCTCCGTCACCGCCGCCGCGCTGCTCGCCGGCACCGCCGTCGGCCTGCCCGGCACCGCGCAGGCCGCGCTGACGGCCGGGCACGCGCCGCAGGCCCCCACCCACCTGACCGTCGGCGACCAGGCCCGCCCGCTGAACGTCGAGGGCGCGCCGCTGTTCGGCTGGCGGCCGCGCGACCGCGACCCCGGCGAGGTCCAGACCGCGTACGAGATCGAGGTGCGCGACGCGTCCGGCGACCGGGTCTGGGGCAGCGACCGGGTCCGCTCCGGCCGCCAGGAGTACGTCGAGTACGCCGGGGAGTCGCTGAAGCCCGGCGCCACGTACAAGTGGCGGGTCCGGACCTGGGACCGCACCGGGAAGCGCTCTCCGTGGTCGCGGCCCGCGTCGTTCGACACCGGCATCCGCGACGAGGACTGGGACGCGAACTGGATCCGGCGCGCGACCGACGACCCCGACGAGTACACCCTCGCCCGCAAGGACTTCACCGCCGGACGGTCGAAGATCGTGCGGGCCCGCGTCCACGTCGCCGCCGGGCAGCAGTTCGTCCTGCACCTCAACGGCGAGACGATCGAGCGCGGCGCGGCGTTCGCGCACACCGACGAGGGCTTCTACGAGACCGTCGACGTCACCTCGAAGGTCCGCGAGGGCCGCGCGAACACGATCGGCGCCCTCTACCACTGGTACGGGTCCGGGCAGGGACGGCCGAAGGGCGCGCCGGGCCTGCTCGTCCGGCTCGTCGTCGACCACGCCGACGGCACCCGCCAGGTGATCGTCACCGACGGCTCGTGGAAGGTGTCGCCGGGACCGTGGCGGGACGCCCCGCGCCGCAACGGCGACGGCGGCGACTACATCGAGGAGATCGACGGCACCGCCGTCCAGGACGGCTGGGACGAGCCGGGCTTCGACGACGCGTCCTGGCAGGCCCCCGAGACGGCCGGGGCGCACCCGACCGACGTGTTCTCGCACCTGCAGGGCCAGCAGGCCGACCTCGAACACGAGACGGTCCGGCCGGTGAAGGTCGCCCGGCTCGACTCCGGCGCGCTCGTCGCCGACTTCGGCAAGGTGATCCCGGCCGTCCCCGTCGTCCGGTTCCGCGACGGCGAGGAGGGACGGCACGTCGAGATGCACGCCGGGTACCGGCTCGCCGACGACGGCACGGTCTCCCGCGACGGCGACGACAACCAGAGCACGAACCTCGCGTACGGCTACACCCAGCGCGACGGCGACCAGACGTTCCGTTCGCTGACGTTCGTCGGGTGGCGCTACCTGGAGATCGCCCCCGGTTCCGGCGCGTCCGCGGACGACATCTCCGCCGTCCTGCAGCACACCGAGGTCGAGCGGAAGGCGAAGCTGCGCACGTCCGACGAGGGGGTGAACGCGGCCTACGACCTGATGGCGCGGTCGGCGCTGTACGGGTCGCAGGAGCAGTTCCTCGACACCCCGACCCGCGAGAAGGGCCAGTTCCTCGGCGACTCGGTCGACATCTCCAAGGCGATGATGGGCGCCTACGGGGCGCGGCGCCTCACCCGCCAGGCGATCTACGAGTTCATGTCGTCGCAGGAGCGGTACTGGCCGGACGGGCGGCTCAACGCCGTCTACCCGAACGGCGACGGCAAGCGCGACATCCCGGACTACACCGAGATGTTCCCCGGCTGGATCTGGGACTACTACCTGCAGTCCGGCGACACCGCGACCCTGACGGACGCGTACCCGGTCATGACGGCGGTCGCGGGCTACGTCCGCCGCTACATCGATTCCGGGACGGGCCTGGTCACGAACCTCGAAGGCGGTTCGGGGCAGTACGAGTACGGCATCATCGACTGGCCCGCGACCATGCGGTACGGCCACGACATGGACACGGCGGCCCGCACGGTCATCAACGTCCTCGGCGTGGACGTGCTGAACGCCACCGCCCGCGCCGCCGAGACCCTCGGGAAGAAGGAGGAGGCGGCCGGGCTGCGCGCCGACGCCGCCGCGCTCACGGACGCGATCAACACCCGGCTCCGCCGGGACGACGGCGTCTACATCGACGGCCTGAAGAGCGACGGCGCGCAGAGCGCCCACGCCTCGCAGATCGCGAACGCCTACGCGCTCGCCTACGGCGTCGCGCCCGCCGGGACGCGCGCCGCGATCGAGGAGTACGTCGCCGGGCTCGGCATGCGGATGGGCCCGATGACCGCGCACCGCCTCCTGGAGGCCCTCGCGGGCCGTCCGGGCGACGTCGTCGAGCGGCTCACCGACACCGAGGGCCCCGGCTGGGGCAACATCCTCGCGCGCGGCGGCACCTTCACGTGGGAGTCGTGGGACGCCCGCGAGGAGGGGCAGAGCCTCTCGCACCCGTGGGGCGCGACGTCGCTCATCGAGATCCAGAAGACGCTCCTCGGCGTCACCGTCACGAGCCCGGCCGCGGCCACGGTCCGGATCGCGCCGCCGGAGTCGGGCGTGGGCGAGGCGTCCGGCACCGTCCCGGTGCAGCGCGGCGACGTCGGCGTGAACTGGAAGCGGAGCGGCCGCGGCCTCTCGCTGACGGTGGACGTCCCGGTGAACGTCCGCGCCGAGGTCCGCGTCCCCGCCCGCTCCGCCCGCGACGTGCACGTGTCCGGCCGCGACCGCGCCGAGTTCGTCCGGATGGAGGACGGCCACGCCGTGTTCGAGGTCGGCTCCGGCCGCGTCCACTTCCGCGCGGACCACCGCTGACCACCCGAAAAGGAACGTGCCAATGACCAACGAGGGCATGAACCACCGCCTCCCGTCGCCGTCGCCGTCGCCGACGGCACCGGCGTCGCCCGGCTCCGAGGCCGGGGCGGCGGGGGAGGGCATGAGCCGACGCCGGTTCCTGGCGGCTTCGGCCGCCGGGACGGCGGGCGCCGTCGTGCTCGGCTCCGCGACCGGCCCGCTCACCGGCACCGCCGCCGCGGCCCCCGGGCCGGAGGCCGCCCGGGGCGCCGCGCGGCGGGCGCCGTCCGGGCTGCTGACCGCCCTCCTCCCGGACGGCCTCGGCGTGCGGGACGCGAAGCCGCGGCTGAGCTGGCAGGTCGCCGACCTGGGGCACGACACGAAGCAGACGCACTACCAGGTGCAGTTCGCGACGACCCCGCACCGGCTCGAACGCGGCCCGCACGCGTGGGACAGCGGCCGCGTCGAGTCGGCGGACTCGGTCGCCGTCCCGTACGGCGGCCCGGCGCTCGCCCCCGAGACGGCGTACTGGTGGCGGGTCCGGACGTTCGACGGGCGCCGCGCGTCCCGCTGGTCCGAGCCCGCGCTGCTGGCCACCGGCGTGGCGGAGTGGGCGGCCGACCCGATCTGGGCCCCGGCGGCCGAGGCGCCGGGCGACGGCGTCCTCACCGCCCGCGTGCGGATCGCGTCCGTCGCGGCGAGCCTGTGGTTCCGGGCGTCCGGGACCGGCGCCAACTACCTGTGGCAACTGCGCGCGGGCACGCCCGGCGTGCTGAAGAAGCACGTGTGCGTGAACGGCTCCTACCGGGTCCTGGAGGAGAAGACGCTCGCGACCCCGATCGAGACGGGCCGCTGGTACGACGTCGCGATCACGATGTCGGGCGCCACGTTCACCACCTCGATCGACGGGACGGACGTCGACGCCACGACCGACGGCACGTACCGCACGGGCACGGTCGGGATGCGCAACGGGTCGAGCGAGTCGAGCGCGTGGGACCGCGTCGCGTTCACGGCCGCGGACGGCACGACCGTCCTCGACGAGGACTTCGCCGCCGATCGCGGCACGTTCTCCGCCGGGACGGTCGAGGACGGCGCCCTCGTGCTCGGCCAGGGGCAGTCGACCCTGTCCTCGGCCGGTGCGCCCGACGACGAATGGGCGCTGCTGCGCACGGAGTTCACGCTCGCCCGCAAGGAGATCGCGGCGGCCGTCCTGCACGTGGCCGCGCAGTCGCCCGAGCCGATCCGCCAGTACCCGGCGAAGATCTGGGCGAACGGCGAGGTCGCGGGGTTCGCGTCGATGCGGTCGGGGGCCGCGGCGCCGAAGTACCACTCGTTCGACGTGACGCGCCTGCTGCGGCCCGGCCGCCGCAACGCGCTCGCCGCGCTCGCGTTCACCACCGCCGACAAGCGGTTCGTGGCCCGTCTCGTCGTCACGCACACCGACGGGACGACCGAGACCGTCGGCACCGGGCGCGGGTGGAAGGCGCGCCGCCAGGCCGGGATGCTGCGCGACGCGGGCACGTTCGGCACCGGGTTCTACCACGGCCGCCAGGAGTACTGGGACATGCGGGACGAACCCGCCGGCTGGACGCACCCGGGGTTCGACGACGCGACGTGGGAACCGGCCGCCGTCAAGGACGCGATCGAGGGCCTGCGGCCGGCCCTCGTCGAACCCGTGGGGCTGCACGACGTCCGTCCGGCGTCCGTCGCGGAGGTCGCGCCCGGGACGTGGCTCGTCGACCTCGGCCGGGAGATCGTCGGCGGCCTGCGGCTGTCGGTGCGCGGCCGGGCCGGGCAGACGGTCGAGGTGCGGCTCGGCGAGGAGCTGAACGACGACGGGACGGTCCGGCACGCGCTGCGCGCCGGGGTCACCTACCGGGAGGTGTGGACGCTGCGCGACGGCCGCCAGGCCATCGAGCACTGGGGCTACCGCGGGTTCCGGTACGCGCAGCTCGTCACCGGCGACGGCCTCGACCTCTCGGACGCCGTGACCGGACGGGCGTGGCGCGCGGCCTGGGACGACGACGCCGCGTCGTTCGCCAGCTCCGACCCCGACCTCGACCGCGTGTACGCGCTGTGCCGGTACTCGATCGAGGCGACGCGCGGCGACCTGTACACCGACACCCCGACCCGCGAGCGCGGCCCGTACGAGGGCGACGCGCTGATCAACCAGGCGTCCGAGTACGGGGTGCAGCGCTCGTTCGCGCTGGCCCGCGCGTCCGACGCGTTCCTCGCCCGCAACCGCACCTGGCCGACCGAGTACCGGCTGATGAACGTGATGTCGGCGTGGCAGGACTACCTGCACACCGGCGATCCCGGGCGGCTCGCCGCCGACTACGACGTCCTCGCGGAGAAGCATCTGACGGAGTTCCTCGGCGCCGACGGCCTGGTCCACAAGGATCCGGGCCGGTCCAGCCAGGACCTCGGCGACCTCGTCGACTGGCCCGCCTCCAACCGGGACGGGTACGTGTTCACCGAGGTCAACACGGTCGTCAACGCCTGCCAGTACGCCGCGTTCGACGCGATGGCGAAGATCGCGGACGTCCTCGGCAAGACGTCCGACGCGAACGACTGGCGCACCAAGGCGACGAAGCTCGCGAAAGCGATGCGCGAAACCCTCCTGGACGCGCCCGGCGGACGGTTCGTCGACGGCGTCGGCACCGGCCACGGCGCCCAGCACGCCACCGCGTACCCGGTGGCGCTCGGCGTCGCCGGGCCCGGCGCCGTCCCCGACGGCGTCCTGGCCGCGCTCGGGAGGACGCTCGCCGCCGGGGGCATGAAAGTAAGCGTTTACGGAGCGCAGTTCCTCCTCGACGCCCTGTTCGCCGCCGGACGCGCCGAGGACGCGATCGGCCTCATGACCGCGTCCGGCACGAGCGGCTGGCTGCACATGATGGACGACCTCGGCGCCACGATCGTCGCCGAGGCGTGGGACCCGTCGCTGAAGCCGAACATGACGTTCTCGCACGCGTGGGGGTCGGCGCCCGCGAACGCCGTCCCGCGCCACGTCCTCGGCGTCCGGGTCACCGCCCCGGGGGCCGCCGAGATCGAGGTGAGGCCCCGCCCCGGCGCCCTCACCCGGATCGAGGGCCGCGTCCCGACCGTCCGCGGGCCCGTCGACGTCGCGCTGCACCGCGGCGACCGGAACCGCCGGTACCGCCTCGACGTCGACGTCCCGCCCAACACCTCGGCCCGCGTCTCGTCGAGCTCGGCGACGACGACGCGCGCCTGCCGCGTCACCGG
>NZ_MKJY01000301.1 GCF_001942465.1 Actinomadura sp. CNU-125 | reverse complement strand
ACCGCGGAACGGTTCGTCGCGAACCCCTTCCACCCCGGCCGCATGTACCGCACCGGTGACCTGGCCCGCTGGACGGACGACGGCGTCCTCGACTTCGCCGGACGCGCCGACGAACAGGTCAAGATCCGCGGGTTCCGGATCGAGCCCGCCGAGGTCGAGACCGTCCTGACTTCCCACGATCACATCGACCAGGCGGTCGTCATCGCTCGCGAGGACGACCCCGGAACCAAGCGCCTCGTCGCCTACGTCATCGGCGCCGCCGCCGCCGACGAGGCCGACCTTCGCGGGTTCGTCGCCGCGCGGCTGCCCGACTACATGGTCCCGGCGGCGTTCGTGTCCCTCGACGAGATCCCGGTGACACGCAACGGCAAGCTCGACCGGGCGGCGCTCCCCGCCCCCGACTTCGCGGGTGCGGCCGGGGACCGGGGTCCGCGGACGCCCACCGAGGAGGTCTTGTGCGGCCTGTTCGCCGACGTCCTCGGCCTGGAGCGGGTCGGCGTGGAGGACTCGTTCTTCGACCTGGGCGGCGACTCGCTCCTCGCGATGCGCCTCATCGCCCGGATCCGATCGGTGCTGGCCGTCGAGGTGAGCATCCGCGACCTGTTCGCCTCGCCGACCGTCGACGGGCTGGCCCGGCTGCTGGAGGACGGCCGCGGCGGCACCGCCGCGACGCCGCTGACGGCGCGCGAGCGCCCGGAAACGATCCCCCTGTCGTTCGCGCAGCGGCGCATGTGGTTCCTCAACCGGCTCGAAGAGGCCGGGGCCGGCGCGGGCTACACGGTGCCGCTGGTGCTGCGGTTGTCGGGCGCGGTGGACGTCCCGGCGCTGGAAGCAGCCCTCGGCGACGTCGCGGACCGGCACGAGAGCCTCCGCACGATCTTCCCGGACGTCGACGGCGAGCCCCGGCAGGAGATCCTCGCGGGCGCGGCCGGACGTCCGGTCCTGCGCGTGTCGCGGGTCGGTGCGGCGGAGCTGCGCGAGGCCGTCGCCGGGGAGACGACGCGCGCGTTCGACCTGTCGAGCGAGCCGCCGTGGCGGGCGCGGCTGCTGGTGGTGTCGCCGGACGAGTCGACGCTGGTGGTGGTGGCCCACCACATCGCGGTCGACGGCTGGTCGATGGGCGTAGTCACCCGCGACCTGCGGGAGGCGTACGCGGCCCGGCTCGCCGGTGCGGCCCCGGCCTGGGAGCCGCTGCCCGTCCAGTACGCCGACTACGCGCTGTGGCAGCGCGCGGAACTCGGCGGGCTCGACGACCCCGGCAGCCTGATCTCCGCCCAGCTCGACCACTGGCGGGGAGCGCTCGCCGGGCTGCCCGCGGAGCTGGCGCTGCCGACGGACCGTCCGCGCCCGGCCGAGGCCACGTACCGGGCCGGTTCGGTGCCCGTCCATGTGGACGCCGAGACCCACGCCCGGCTGGCGGACGTGGCGCGGCGGCAGGGCGTCACGATGTTCATGGTCGCGCAGACCGCGCTCGCCGTCCTGCTGTCGAAGCTGGGCGCGGGCACCGACGTGCCGGTGGGGACGGTGCTGGCGGGGCGCCGGGACGCCGCGCTGGAGAACCTCGTCGGCTTCTTCGTCAACACGCTGGTGCTGCGCACCGACGTCGGCGGGAACCCGGCGCTGGACGAGCTGCTCGCCCGCGTCCGCGACACCGACCTGGCCGCGTTCGCCCATCAGGACCTGCCGTTCGAGCGGCTGGTCGAGGACCTGAATCCGGCGCGGTCGCTGGCGCGGCACCCGCTGTTCCAGGTCATGCTCACCTTCCAGAACGTCCGGGGCGCGGAGGAACCGCTCGATCTGCCCGGCCTGCAGGTCCTGCCCATGGGCCCCGAGCCTGCGGACGGGGACGAGCCGGGGGGCGAGGCCGGGGAAGTGCCCGGCGGCGAGCGCGAAACGGCCAAGTTCGACCTCTCGTTCACGCTCGCCGAGGAATGGGACGGCGACGGCGCCCCGGCCGGGATCGGCGGCGGACTCCAGTACGCGGCCGACCTGTTCGACGAGCCGACCGCCCACGCCCTGGCGCGGCGGCTGGCGCGGGTCCTGGAGCAGATCGCGGCGGACCCGCGGGTCCGGCTCGACGAGATCGAGGTGCTGTCGGCGACGGAACGGCACCGGCTGCTGGAGGAGTGGAACGACACCGGCCGTCCCGGGGCGGACGGGACGCTGCCGGAGCTGTTCGAGGCGCAGGCCGCGCGGACACCGGACGCGGTCGCGGTCGAGTTCGCGGACGTGTCGTGGAGCTACGCCGAACTGGACGCGCGCGCGAACCGGCTGGCGCACGAGCTGATCGCGCGCGGCGTGGGGCCCGAGAGCCTGGTCGGCGTGCTGCTGGACCGGTCGGCGGACCTGGTGGCGGTGATATTGGGCATCGCGAAGGCCGGGGCCGGGTGGGTGCCGATCGATCCCGCCTACCCGGCGGAGCGGATCGCGCTGGTGCTGGACGACGCCGCACCGGCACTGGTCGTCTGCACGAACGCCACCGCGCCGCCGGCGGACGGGCCCGCGCGTCTCGTCCTGGACGACGCGGGCGTCGCCGCCGCGACGGCGGCCCGTCCGGCGACGGCACCGGTGGACGCCGACCGGGCGGCGCCGCTGCGGCCGGACCATCCCGCGTACGTGGTGTACACGTCCGGTTCGACCGGGCGGCCCAAGGGCGTCGTGGTCACGCATCGCGGCGTCGGGAGCCTGGCCGGTGCGCAGATCGAACGG
Organism: Actinomadura sp. CNU-125; assembly: GCF_001942465.1. Taxonomy (GTDB): domain Bacteria; phylum Actinomycetota; class Actinomycetes; order Streptosporangiales; family Streptosporangiaceae; genus Spirillospora. Next base: position 3,293 of record NZ_MKJY01000301.1, on the reverse strand, counting down.
TTCGGGGTGGCGCCGGGGTCGCGGGTGCTGCAGTTCGCGGCGCTCGGGTTCGACGCCGCGTTCTCCGAGCTGTGCACGGCGCTGCTCTCGGGCGCGACGCTGCTGCTGGCGGGACCGGACGACATGCCGCCGCGCCGCGGGCTGGGCGAGACGGTCGAGGCGCTCGGGGTGACGCACGTGACGGTGCCGCCGTCCGTCCCGGCGGGCGCGGCGGAGCTGCCGGACGGCCTGGCGACGCTGGTGGTGGCGGGCGAGGCGTGCCCGCCGGAGCTGGTGGAGCGGTTCGCGGGCGGGCGGCGCTTCGTGAACGCGTACGGGCCGACGGAGACGACGGTGTGCGCGGCGATGTCGGCGCCGCTGCCGCCGGACGCCGGGGGCGCGGTGCCGATCGGGCGTCCGGTGTGGAACACGCGGGTGTTCGTCCTGGACGACCGGCTGCGGCCGGTCGCGCCCGGCGTCGCCGGAGAGCTGTACGTGGCGGGGGCGAGCCTGGCCCGCGGGTACGCGGGCCGTTCCGTCCTGACGGCGGAGCGGTTCACGGCGTGCCCGTTCGGCCCGCCCGGCCTGCGCATGTACCGGACGGGCGACCTGGTGCGGTGGACGCCCGGCGGCGACCTCGTCTTCGCGGGACGCGCCGACGAGCAGGTGAAGATCCGGGGGTTCCGGGTCGAGCCCGGCGAGGTCGAAACGGTGCTCGCGGCCTGCGAGGGGGTCCGGCGGGCGGTCGTGGTCGCCCGCGAGGACCGGCCGGGCGTCAAGCGGCTCGTCGCCTACGTCGTCGGCGACGCGGAGCTGGACGCGCTGCGCGGGTTCGCGGCCGCGCGGCTGCCCGACCACATGGTCCCGGCGGCGTTCGTCCCGGTCGACGCGATCCCGGTGACGGCGAACGGCAAGGTCGACCGTGCCGCGCTTCCCGCACCCGACTTCGGCGGGTCGCCCACCGGGCGGGGACCGGCCACGCCGACCGAGGAAGTCCTGTGCACGGTGTTCGCGGACGTCCTGGGGGCGCCGTCTGCCGGGGCGGACGACTCGTTCTTCGACCTCGGCGGCGACTCGCTCCTCGCGATGCGCCTCATCGCCCGGATCCGGTCGGTGCTGGGCGCCGAGGTGAGCATCCGCGACCTGTTCGCGTCGCCGACCGTCGCGGGGCTGGCCCGGCTGGTGGAGGACGGCCGGGGCGGCGGCTCCCGTGCGCCGCTGGCGGCGCGCGAACGTCCGGACGTGGTGCCGCTGTCGTACGCGCAGCAGCGGATGTGGTTCCTCAACCGGCTGGAAGAGGCCGGTGCGGGCGCGGGCTACCTGGTGCCGCTGGTGCTGCGGTTGTCGGGCGCGGTGGACGTCCCGGCGCTGGAAGCGGCCCTCGGCGACGTCGCCGACCGGCACGAGAGCCTCCGCACGACCTTCCCCGACGTCGACGGCGTGCCGCACCAGCGGATCGTCGCGGGTCCCGGCGGACGCCCGACCCTGGCCGTCGAGGAGATCGGCGCGGGAGACGCGGCCGAGGCCGCCGCCCGGGAGACCGCGCGGGGGTTCGACCTGTCGTGCGACCTGCCGTGGCGGACCCGGCTGCTCGTCGTGTCGCCCACCGAGTCCGTCCTGGTCATCACGGCGCACCACATCGCCGTCGACGGCGGCTCGATGGCGGTCCTGGCCCGCGACCTGCGGGAGGCGTACGCGGCGCGGGTCGGCGGCGCGGCCCCGGCCTGGGAGCCGCTGCCCGTCCAGTACGCCGACTACGCGCTGTGGCAGCGCGAGGTGCTCGGCGACCTGGACGACCCCGAAAGCCTCATCGCCTCGCAGCTCCGGTACTGGCGCGACGTGCTCGCGGGCGCACCTGACGAACTAGCGCTGCCCGCGGACCGTCCGCGGCCGGGGGAGGCGTCGTTCCGCGGCGGCTCGGTCCCGGTCGAAGTCGGCCCGGACGTGCACGCCCGGCTCGTCGAACTGGCGCGGCGCGACGGCGTCACGATGTTCATGGTCGCGCAGGCCGCCGTCGCGGTGCTGCTCGGCAAGGTCGGAGCGGGCACGGACGTCCCGATCGGGACGGCGGTCGCCGGGCGCGGCGACGCCGGGCTGGAGGACCTCGCCGGGTTCTTCGTGAACACGCTGGTGCTGCGGACGGACGCGAGCGGCGATCCGTCGTTCGCCGAACTGCTCGCCCGCGTCCGGGAGGCGGACCTGGCGGCGTTCGCGCATCAGGACGTCCCGTTCGAGCGCCTCGTCGAGGACCTCAACCCGGTGCGGTCGCTGGCGCGGCACCCGCTGTTCCAGGTCATGCTCAGCTTCCTGGGCGCGCCCCCCGAGCAGGAGGAGTGGGACCTGCCCGGTCTGAGCGTGTCCCCGCCGCCGCCGGACGAGACCGTCACCGCCCGGTTCGACCTTTCGGTGGATCTTGCCGAATACCGCAACGCGGAGGGAATCCCGGCGGGATTCGGCGGCGAGATCCAGTACGCCGCCGACCTGTTCGACGAGTCGACGGTGCGTGCGCTGTCGGACCGGCTGGTGCGGGTGCTGGAGCAGGTCGCGGCGGACCCGGACGTGCGGGTGGGCGATGTCGACGTGCTGTCGGATGACGAGCGTCGCCTGGTCGTCGACGGGTGGAACGACACGTCCCGTCCGGTGCCGTCGGATGCGTCGTTGGTCGAGCTGTTCGAGGGGCAGGCGGCGCGGACGCCGGACGCGGTCGCGGTGGTGTCGGAGGGCGTTTCGTGGACGTATGCGGAGTTGAACGCGCGGGCGAACGGTGTCGCGGGTGGGTTGGCGGGGTGTCGTGGGTCGCTGGTGGGCGTGCGGATGGAGCGGTCGGCGGGCCTGATCGCGACGCTGCTGGGGGTGTTGAAGGCGGGGGCCGCGTACGTTCCGCTGGACACGAGCCATCCGGAGGAGCGGTTGGCGTCGATCGTGGCGAAGGCCGGGGTGTCGGTCGTCCTGACGGACGACGACGTGTTCGAGCCGGTCGAGGAGAACCCGAACGTTCACGTTCCGGCCGAGGCCCTCGCGTACGTGATGTACACGTCGGGTTCGACGGGGACGCCGAAGGGCGTGGCGGTCACGCAACGGAACGTCGTTGCGTTCGTCCTCGATACGGCTTGGCGGGACGACGTCCTGGAGAGCGTCCTCGTGCAGGCGAACCACGCGTTCGATGCGTCGACGTACGAGATCTGGGCGCCGCTGCTGCGCGGCGGACGTCTGGTGGTCGCGCCTGCGGGTGAGGTGGACGCGGCCGAGCGCGGGGCGTTGATCGCGGGGCATGGGGTGACGCACGTGGTGGCGCCGTCCGGGTTGTTCCGGGT
>NZ_MKJY01000300.1 GCF_001942465.1 Actinomadura sp. CNU-125 | reverse complement strand
AGATCCGGCAGCTCGAACGCGAGCTGGGGCAGCCGCTGTTCGACCGTTCCGGCCGCACGGTCCGGCTCACCGAGGCCGGCGAGCTGGTGCTGCCGTACGCGCGGGCCGCGCTCGCCGCCGTCCACGGGGCGCGGCGCTCGGTGGACGAACTGACCGGCCTGCTGCGCGGGCACGTCACGATCGGGACGTTCGAGTGGGTCAAGGTCCTGGACCTGCCGGGCATGCTCACCGATTTCCACCGCGACCACCCGAACGTGGAGATCACGGTCACCCAGCACGATTCCGCGACCCTCGCCGCGGAACTCCGTGCCGGACGCGTCGACCTCGCGTTCCTCAGCATCGGGGACGAGCCGCCCGAAGGGCTCGCGACCGAGCTCGTCTTCGAGCAGGACCTCGTCGCCGTCGCCGCCCGCGACCACCCGCTGTCCGCGCGCACCACCGTCACCCTGCGCGGCCTCGCCGAGCACGACCTGATCAGTCTCCCCGAGGGGACGGGCCTGCGGGCCCTCCTCGACCGCGCGTGCGCCGCCGCCGGGCTCCGCCCCCGGGTGGCGTTCGAGGCCGGGGAACCGCCCGTCCTCGCCGAACTCGCCGCACGCGGCCTCGGCGTCGCGGTCGTCCCTGCGTCGGCGGCCGCCGCTCTGGCCGCGACCTGCACGTCCTGCCGATCGTCCGGCCCCGGCTGAGCGGACGCGTCGTGCTGGCGTGGCGGGCCGAGGGCCCGCGCAGCCCCGCCGCGCGAGCGCTGACGGCCCGCGCGCGCGAACTGTCGGCCACCGGAGCGACGTCCGGCTGATCAGGCGGCGGCCTCGTGCGCCGCCTCGTGCGCCGCCTCGTGCGCCGCCTCGCGCCCCGCCGCGGCCCGCACGACGTCCCGGAACACGTCCGGCCGGTCGGTGATGACGCCGTCGACGCCGAACCCGAGTACCTCGCGCATGCCCGCCGCGTCGTTGACCGTCCAGGTCAGCACGTCCATCCCGGCGGCGTGCACCTTCTCGACGTACGACGCGGTCAGCCCGTTGTGGTCCGGGTTGATCTGGTCGGCGTATCCGGCATGGTCGGACAGCTTCGACGCCTTCGGCTTCCCGATCAGCGCGGTCGGCACGTCCGGCATGAGTTCGTGGAAGCGCCGCACGGACTTCCAGTCGAACGACTGGACGACCAGCGTCCGCTCGCTCGGATCCGGGCGCGTCCAGTACGCGTCGGCCCGCAGCGCCGCCGCGACGCGCTTCTCAACGCCCGGATAGTCCGCCGGGTCCTTGAGTTCCACCAGCATCCCGAGGCCGCTGGAGCGCATCTCCCGCATCACCTCCGGCAGCGTCGGCACCTTCTCCTTCGAGTAGCGCTTACCGAACCAGGAGCCGGCGTCCAGGCGCTTTACCTCCGCCAAGGTGAAGTCGGAGACCTTCCAAGGCTTCCGCTTGGGGAACACCTCCTCCACGTTCGTCGTGCGCGCGAGCATGGAGTCGTGCAGAAGAACAAGCTTGTGGTCCTTGGTTTCCTGCACATCGATCTCGAACATGTCCGCGCCCATACTCGCGGCCGTCCGGAACGCCGCCAGCGTGTTCTCCGGCGCGTACTCGGACGCGCCGCGGTGCGCGACTCCAACGACCCCTGGGGCGTCCTCCACGACCTCTGGAGCACTCCACAGAACCGGGACGCCGAAGCGCGGGCGTGGATCCGGTACGCCGGGCTGGAAGAGAATCGGGTGCGGATCCACGACGGCCTCGGCCTGCGCCACGGGACCGATGACCACCGCCGCCGACACGACCGCGGTGACCACCAGACGCTTCCGTCCGAACATCTTCACCTCTCGAAGCCGGGTGACTCGTCCGCCTTCGACACTGGGCCCGCCGCGTGTCCGCGACATGACGATCAGGTAGCGGATCATGTACGCACGGTGACGATACGCACCGACTTCAAGGGACACGAGGGAGACACGGTGCGCAATGCACCAAAAAGGTCACTCGGCTTCTTCAGGCTCCGGACGGGCGCCGCGCGCCCGCTGCAGGACCAGCGCGCCGATCATCCGCCGACTCCGCCGCAACGGCCGCGGCAACCGGCGCCCCGGCTGCACCGGCACGTCCGGACGGGACGGCACCGCGAGCCGCGTCGGGCGCGTTCGTCCACGCAGCGTCACCGGCTTGCCGAGTTCCCACTGCCCGGCCTCCGCCAGATGCGCGAGCTCCAGCACCGTCCCGGACGCCAGCACCCGCCCCGGCGACACCTTCGCCAGATCGCTCAGCCGCGCCGCCTCGTTCACCGGATCGCCGATCACCGTGTACTCGAACCGCTGCTCGGCGCCGATGTACCCCGCCACGACCTGCCCCGCCGACACGCCGATCCCCGCGTCCAGCTCGGGCACGTCCGCGCGCAGCCGCACCGCGAGCTCCCGGGACGCGCCGAGCGCCCCGCCCGCCGCGTCCTCCAGCTCGCTCGGCGCCCCGAAGATCGCGAGCGCGGCGTCCCCCGCCCTCGAACTTGTTGATCCACCCGCCGTGCCCCGCCACCACCGCCACCACCACCCCGAAGAACCGGTTGAGCAGCCCCACGACCTCGTCCGGTCCCCGCGTCTCCGCCAGCCGCGTCGACCCCGCGAGGTCCACGAACAGCACCGCCGACGTCGCGGACCTCCCCGCCGAGAGTGATGTCACCGTGTTCGAGGGCGAGGTCCGCGACCTCCTCGCCGACGTGCCGGCCGAACAGATCGCGCAGCCGCTCGTGCTCCCGAAGCCCCGCCACCATGTGGTTGAACCCCGCCTGCAGCTGCCCGACCTCGCTCGCGTCGTACACCGGGACGACCGCCTGCAGATCTCCGCGTTCGACGTACGCCATGCCCGTCCGGACGGACTTGATCGGGTCCGCGATGGCCCGCGTCGCCATGTACGTCACGTACATCCCGGCGAACAACGCGACGCCGCCCAGCCCCAGAATGGTGATCGCCAGCTTCGTCACGTCGATGTCCGGCGCCGCCAGCGCGGCGATCGCCACGCAGATCAGCCCGAACACCGGGATCGCCGTCCCGAGCGCCCACGCGAGCATCACCCGCGTCGTCACGCCCGGCAGCCGGAACCGGCGCGGCGGCTCCGCCGCCAGCACCAGCGCCGCCGCGGGCCGCAGCAACCGCTCCGACAGCAGATACACGATCGTGCACGTCGTCGCCGCGCCCAGCAGGCACGTCAACCCGGTCTTCACGGCGAGCCGTCCGGTGAACAGCACCAGATCCAGGATCGCCCACCCGGCCGCCCCCACACCCCACAGGCCCCCGACCAGCAACGTCAACCGGAGCGGCCCCAGCAGAACGGCACGTCGCTGCTCACGGTCGGGCGGCCCCCCGTCCCGCACCAGCCGCACCACGGGACGCCACAACCACAGACCCACGCCCAACGCACCGGGCCCGGCGAGCACCGGATAGCTGAAGAACGCCACCGCGTTCACCAGATGGACGTACCGCGGATCGTCCAGCGGCGGATCCGGAACCACGAACGTCGCGAACAGCAGAACCACGAGCCCGCCGACGACATTCGCGACGACCACGACGACCAGCAAGACCCAGCGCACACGGATCTCGAGCATGCTCCTGCGCGTCACGTGCGCCTCCCCGGACGTCCATCCGGATCATCCCACGCCGCTCTCCTCGAGAGGCACCGGCTCCACGACCCGTCCGGACGACCGCCGCACGAACCCCCAGCCCGCCAGCACGACCGCGACCCACCCGGCCATCACGTACAGAGCCACCCGCGTATCGGCGTCCCACGCGATCGTCGCAACGACGAACCCGAAGAACCCGAGAACGCCCCAGTTCGAGTAAGGCGACCAGGGCATCCGATAAGAAGCCCGCACCTCAACTCTCCGCCGATAAACCAGATGCGCCACAACAATCACCCCCCAAACCAAAATAATCCCACCCGTAGAAACCGAAGTAATATAAGCAAACGCCTTATCAGGCGCAACCGCGTTAACAATAACCCCGACCCCCATCACCAGCGCCGAAATGAACACCGCAAGCAACGGCACCCCACGCCCGTTCAACCGCGCCAGCGCCCGCGGCCCGTCCCCGTTAACACCGGTCGTCCGCAGCATCCGCGACGTCGAATACAGCCCGCCCGCGTTGCACGAAGACAACGCCGCCGTGAGCACCACGAAGTTGACGATGTCCCCGGCCCCGGGGATACCGATCCGCTCGAACGCCACCACGAACGGGCTCGCGCCCCCCTTGAACGCCGTCCACGGAACCACAGCGAGGATCACCAGCAACGACCCGAGATAAAACAACCCGAACCGCACCGGAAGCGCATTGATCGCCCGAGGAATATTCCGTTCCGGATCCTTCGCTTCACTAGCAGTAACCCCCACCAACTCCACACCCAGATACGCAAAAACAACCATCTGCATCGTCAACAACATCGCGGAGCCGCCCTCGGGGAAGAACCCCCCGTGCACCCAAAGGTTCGAAACCCCGGCATCGGCGTCCCCGAACCCGAAGACGAGCACCCCCACCCCCACCAGAATCATCATCACGATCGCCGCGACCTTGATCATCGCGAACCAGAACTCCAGCTCTCCGAAGAGCTTCACCGAGATGAGATTCACCGTGAACAGCACCACCAGCGCCACCAGCGCCGTCTGCCACTGCTCGACCCCGGGCCACCACTTCTGGACGTACTTCCCCGCCGCCGTCAGCTCGGCCATCCCCGTCGTCACCCAGATGACCCAGTACGTCCACGTCGTCGCGTACCCCCAGAACGGCCCCAGGAACTCCCGCGCATACCCCGCGAAGCCCCCCTCCGTCCTCCGGTACGTCAGCAGCTCCCCCAGCGCCCGCATGACGAAGAAGAGCATCAACCCCGCCAGCGCGTACGTCAGCACCAAGCTCGGCCCCGCCTTGGCGATGTTCGCGCCGGCCCCGAGGAACAGACCCGTCCCGATCGTCCCCCCGATCGCCAGCATCTGGATCTGCCGGGTCCCGAGCCCCCGCTGGTACCCCTCGTCGCCCATGCCCCCACCCCTCCCGCGAAGAGGCCCTGCTCACCAACCGGACAGAAGCCCCACGCCCTCCATCCCCACCACAAGCCCCACCACTCCCGATAACCGAGTTGGCGCCACCCTCGGGCATCGCGTATGCTCTCGGACGTCGCCAAGAAGGACCGGGACACCGGCCCGGAGACACCGCCCGAGCCACTAGGCTCGGACACGCAAGGTCCTGTGGAGCAGTTAGGAGTGCTCGCCACCCTGTCAAGGTGGAGGCCGCGGGTTCAAATCCCGTCAGGACCGCCAGACGTGCGACAGCACGTCATGGGCAGGTAGCTCAGTCGGTACGAGCGTCCGCCTGAAAAGCGGAAGGTCGGCGGTTCGACCCCGCCCCTGCCCACCTCACAGACCATGATGACCGCCCCAGAGCCACAGGCCGTGGGGCGTCGTTTTGCCTCCAACACGCATGTCCGGGAAGCGGACGGGTCCCGAGACGGGCTCCGCCTTGGTCGAGCGAGCCGCCGACAGGCCGGCCGACCCTGGGGACGGCTGCTCTTCGACACCCCTGGAACACAGCGAGCTTCGCAACCAAGGTCGACCCAAGACGCGCACGCTGCTCGCGAACAGCGATCTTCGCTGTGGCCGGTGGACGATGAACACCAGCTGGCAGGACGTCAAGGCCGGAGTGCACCGCCGCGTTTGAGGGCATGCCGATCGGGCGTCGTCGGTCTTCAGCGCTCCGGTACGGATTGCGATCGATTACGCCTCGCCGCCGTAGTGGCAGCCGCCTGGACAGCTCAACGCGTCGCCAAGCTGCGTTCCAGATTGTCAGGAGGTTTCAGCTACGGGATCTCCGCCGCGATCAGCCCACAGGCCACGAGGTTATTTGCCTCGGAACTGCAGGCTTTGGGTGACGCTCAGGCGGTCGCCTCCATCTGCCCCTTGCAGTGGCCGACGACCGTAGTGATCTCCTTCTCGGACACGTAGGCGTTCTGCAGCCGCATGGGCTTGCTCGCGCCCATCGGCAGGAACAGCGCGTC
>NZ_MKJY01000299.1 GCF_001942465.1 Actinomadura sp. CNU-125 | reverse complement strand
CCCGCCCGGCGCACCCGAAGCACCCGGCTCACCCCGCGGCCCGGTCGGACCAGGCTTCGGCGACACCAGCGGCACCCCACCAAGCTGCTCCACCTGCTGCGTAAGCGCCTCGTTGTCGTGCTGCAGGTCCCGAACCGATTGCCACGCCCACACCGCCAGCGCGACCACCGCGACCGCCAGCACGACCACGCCCACGTTCCGGCGCACACTCCGCACCCGCTCAACCATGGCTACTTGCCCGATCCGGCCTTGAGCTGGAACAAGATCGTCGCCAGAAACAGCAGCACGGGGAACAGCCCGGTGTAGATGGCCTGCCGCCAGCTCGTGCCGCGGTTGACCATCTGCGTCTTGATGTCCGCGACGTCGCGCTTGCGGTCGTCCTCTTCGTCCTCGTCGGCCTTCTCGCGGGCAACCCGCTCCGCTTCAAGAGCGGCCTGCCACGCCATCCGCGCGGCTTCATCCGCTGCCCGCCGGGCCGCTTTCTCCTCAATGAGCGCGGCCCGCAGATCATTGATGGTCCGCTCATGCTCGGCGCGGTCCCGCGCGTACAGGTCGGTGGGTACGGCCCGCTGCGCGAGATCTCGTTGGGTCTCTTCGAGCCGTTCGAGACGAAATCTGGTTGCGTCATCAGGCATCGTCACCCCCGCTCGCACACCTCACGAGCTCAGGACGCGTCCGACGCCGACGTCACCGACCCACTGGAGAAGTCCGCCACGCCCGCGGTATAGCCCCCGTACCGGCAGTCGTTCCCATACCGCTGAATCCCGCTGGCGGAATCCTCGACCCACAGGCCGTAGCGGGCGTCATGCCCGGACGCCCGCCGGCGGATCGTGTTCCCGATGACCCGGACGTAGCCGGAGTCCGCGACCCGCACACCGCCGAAGGTGTTGTTCGCGCTCTGGCCCGAGCCGACGACGTCGTTGTCGCGCAGGTTGATCTGCGTGCAGCCGTGGTCGACCGAGATGCCGTTGCCGCCGGAGTCGAACACCTGGTTCCCGTGAACCTCGACGTAGCGGGAGTTGTAGTCGACGACGATGCCGTCCCCTGCGGACCCGTCGACCTGGTTGCCGGTGATGACGGCGCGGTCCCACCAGTAGGTGCGGATCGCGCACCAGCTCGGCGCGTCGAACACGCAGTTCGCGACGCGGATGTTGCGGTGCCAGGTGGACGGTGCGGTGTGCGTGCCGATGCCGCGCGGCCACGCCTCGGTCCCGTCCGCGCCGCCGCCCCCAAACCGGCAGGAGCGGATCTCGACACCGTCGCAGATGGTGCCGTCGTAGGGGGCGGTCCCGGTGGACGGGCCGATCGCCCCGTCGAGTTGGATCGCCTCGGAGAAGTTCCGGTCGCCGTCGTGCCGGAACCCGCGGAACTTGCAGTTGTCGACCAGCACCGACCGCGACGAGTTGATCTCCAGTGCGTGCCAGCCCGGCGTGTTCTGCACGATGAGGTCCCGGATGGTGACGTCCTCGCAGTGCGCCACCGTGATCCCGCACGCGTACGACGCTGCGCGACGCCGTTCACATCCCAGACGCCTCCCTCGATCGTGATGCCGCCGTGGCCGCTGTACCCTTCGGGGCCGCGCGGGTCGACATTCGAGATCAGCCCGTCCGTCGGCCCGGCCCGCAACATCACCGCCCCCGGGTTCACCGTCAGGCGCGTCCGCCGCCAGATCCGCAAGCTCCCGGACGCGATCGCGTACACCCCGGGCGGGACGTACACGTGGGCGCCGGTATTCAGCGCGTCCTGGATCGCCTGCCGGTCGTCGGTCACGCCGTTGCCGGTGGCGCCGTAGTCCTTGACGCTGATCATCAAATCTCCTCAGAGCGCCATCACGCCGACGCTGCGGTCATAGAAAGTGCCGGTCCCCGCGCCGGTGCGGTACTTCATGGTCCAGGTGTTACTTCCGGCGGTGAGGTCGTCGTACAGATGCACCACGCTCGAACGCATCGCCTGGCTCGCACCGAGCCCGTCCGTATACAGGTCCACCTCAGCGTCCGCCGCGCGGGTCGTCGCGCCCGAGATCGCCAGAGCGACCTGCGTGACCGCGCCCGCAGCGCTGCATTGCATCTGCGCGGAGAACCAGATCAGCGCCATGGTGCTAGTAACGGCGGTGACGGTCGGGCCGATCGTCGTCCCGGTCAGGTCGGTGAAGCTGCTCGACGTGGTGGAGCCGCCGTCGGTATTCGTGCCCTGCCGAACGACCCGCTCCACCAGGCTGTTCGCCCCGGCCGTCACCAGCAGCCGCCCCGCGGCCGTGGCCTTCGCCGGGCCGGTCTCCAGCAGGTTGTCGCGCGTGTTGGTGTTGTACTGCGCGGCCGTGTAGGCCGCCCCCGCAACCGCCGTCATCGGGCTCGACCAAGCCATCAGTGCACTCCGTGATCGTGGTTCTCAGCCAGCAACTCATCCACGCTTTGGCCGGTCGGGATCCCCGTCGCGACCGCCAACGCATGCCCGCGAGGGAACCAGTTCCGCGTATGCGGAACCGGCCGCCGGTCCAGCACGGCGCTGATCGCCCCCGCCTCCGCCGGCCAGCTGATCGGGCACCGGTAGCGGCAGCATGAGCACACGAACTCCGCATACGGCGCGCCCCGCGTCCCCGCGACGCCCCGGTCGCGCGGGTGCTTGCCCGTGACGAACTCGGCGTTCCCGCACCCCGACGGACAGTCCGCGATCCACTCGCCGCTGTAGACGTACGCCCACACGAAGTTCAGCGGCGTCGCGATCTCCAGCGTCCGCGTCCCCCGCTGCATCAGGTCCAGCGCAACCGCCTGCGCGACCTGCCGGCCGATCTCCTGCTCCCGGCGCGCCAACTCCCCGCGCAGCAACTCCACCTCACCCACAGGACCCCCTCACGTTGCGAACACGCCGTCGCCGAACCCGCGCCCGTCCTCGTCGAAGATCATGAGCGTCTCCGGATCGGACAGGCCGTTCGTGGCGAACACGCCGTTGTCGAACCCGTAGTCGGGGTCGTCGAACCGGAACACGTTGTCGGCCTGCTCGACGGCGCGTTCCAGCCCGAAGTCGGTCTCGAGCGACAGGCCGTTCGCCTCAACCCGCTGGTCGATGCTCTCGATGTGGAAGTCGTGGTCAACGCATGTCTCCGCCTCGACCACGTGGACGCGGTCGGACAGGGCCCGGATGAGCTGCTGCGCGAGCCGCGGCGTCATGGCGTGTGTCATCGACTGCAGCTTGATCGTCACGATGGGGCGGCGCTGCGCAGACGCGGCCAGCACCAGCGTGGCGACGGCGGTCGCGTCATGCACACCCGCCCACGGCACCTCATAGTCCAGCGACCGCTTCCCGTACTGCGCGATCGACTCCGCGTCCTCCAGAAGGATCGTGTACGTCCGCGCCGTCGCGACCGCCTGCGCCTGAATGGACAGGTTCGACACGATCGCGCCCGACGCCCCAGCCGTGAGCTGCAGCGTCAACGTCTGCCCGGAGTCCACGGTCAGCGAGTGGGAGACGCTGCCGGTCTGCACCCCGTAGATCGCGAACGGCCTCACCACCGGGCTCGTGAGCGTCGGCCGGATTACCCGGACCTCATCGGCTCCGAGCTGGATGAGGGACTCTTCCTGCCACACCTCATCCGGCAGCGCGGCCGGGTCCTTCTCCTCGACCTTCACGCTCACGGAGTTGACGATGTCGCCCCACCCGTGGTCATAGGTGAGCGCCATCATGTACAGCGGATCCGTGGGCTGGTCGGTGAACGTGGCGTAGGAGCGCGTCGCGCGCGGCGACAGGATGCGGTGGTGCCGGTCGCGGAACACGATCCGCCCGAGCTCATCGGACGTGAGCATCGCGGGCGGGCCCTCCGCCCGCACCAGATCCTGGATGGCCTCGAACGCGTCCGCGTCCTCCACCCACCACCACCGGGCCGTCGTCGCGCCCGGGTCGAGGTCCCGCAGGTGGGACGGCCACCCGATCGCGTCCAGCACGTACCCGATCGCGGTGCCCGTCCGCACACCCTGATGCAGGCGCGTCGTGGCCTTCGCGCCGCGGAGCTTCGCGACCGCGTCCAGCAGCGTGAACGCGACCGACCGTTCTTTCGGTGCGGGTTTGAGGTCGTAGTCGTCGACGAACCCCTGCAGCATCGTCGCCACGGACTCGTCCGGCGCGACCCGCACATCCCACGCGTACCAGGCATCCCCGGCGGTGGGGTTCGCGGACTGCCACGCCCACACCGACGCGAACGCCGCCTCATCCGGAGCCGTGAAGCTCCACGCCACCTCGGTCCACTCACCAGCCGGGACCGCCACCGCGGCACCAACCGACGACCCGAGGAACACCTCCGAGGAGTCCGACCAGTTGATCAGAACCCGAATGTCGTCCCACCCGCCCGGGCTGTAGGCCCACAGCGACGCCGAATACCCCGCCCGCGGCGTCACCGGAACCAACCCCGACCCGCCACCGCACGCAGGGTTCCCGCCGTCCGGGGTGATCAGCATCGACCCGACCCCGTCCGGGTGCACCTGCGCCGTGGAGTGCGCGACCGTGCACAGGTGCCCGGTCCAGCCCGCCACCGTCGTGTCGAAGGTGGGGTTCTCGTTCAGCGACGTGCTGCCCGACGTCGCACGGATCCGCACCGACCGCCCCGGCAGAAGCTTCCCCACCAGCGGCGACGCGAGGTTGTCGGGCGAGTAGTCCCGCGACGCGTTATCGATCTCGAAATCGCCCGCCCCGGCCGCCATCGGCGACAACTCGCGGGTCTGGTCCCGGCCGTACTGCGCGGTGAGGCCACCTCGGGCGAGGACCCGCGCGGTCACATCATCCGCAGAGGTGAACCCGTCGCCGTCCCAGTCGATCGCGACACCCCAGTTGACCTTGGTGGTGAACCCGGTGCCCGTCCCCGACCCAACCGCGCCGCCCGTCCCGGTCCCGTACCCGGACTTGGTTCCGGTCCCAGCCGCCGCAGCCGACGTCGCGGACCCCGAACCGGTCCCGGCCGTCGACTTGCTGCCGGTGCTCGTCCCCGCCCCAGTCGCCGAACCCGACCCGGTCCCCTCACGAGACGTGCCACCGTCAGCGGGGGTGAGTGTGATCGTCCACGTGAGCACGTTGTTCGTCGAGACGCCGTTCGACCATGCGGGCGGGGTGACGTTCGTCCCCGCGCCCCGCGCCACCGCGAGGCCGTCGTCCGCAGCCGCCGCCGACGTCGACCCGCCGCCCCCGGCCGGGGTGGGGTTCGCGCGTTCGGTGTAGCCGGTCGGGGGCGTGTAGTTCGGGCTGGAGTCGGTGAACCGCTCCATGATGAACGTCGTGGCGGGGGCGTTCGCGGCGACGGTGGTCACCTGCGGGTTCGCGTGCGTTGTGCCCGCGACCGTCTCCTGCCGGGACGCCCACGCGTCGATCGGGGTGGTGGTGGACACGCCCCGGTACACGACGATGATCGCCGTCTGCTTGTTGATGACCGACTGCGTCAACGCGAGCGGCGACGACTCGGACCCGGTGCACACCCGGTAGTAGATGCGGCCTTCCTGCGTGCCGCCGGACGTCGCGACCCGAGCAGCGCGAGCGGCAGCGGGTCCGTCCACGTCGCGCCGTCGTCACCGTTCCACGCGAGAATCGCGAGGTCACCCGACTGGATCCCGGGCGGCCAGTTGATGTTGAGGGTGCCGGTCGACGCGGTCGCGGACGTTGCGGCGACGAAGGAAACCACGAGGGGCCTAGCTGAGCGTGTAGTCGGCGTCGGTCAGCGTGTAGTCGCCCTGGGAGCCGTACGATTCCGGCGCGGACAGGGATCCGCCGAACAGGAACGTCCCACCCGAGGAGGCCGACCAGACACCCCAGTGGGTGATCGTCGTCCCGCTTGGCACGTCGAAGTTGGGTGCGTTCGACGAGTCGAGGTTCCCGGCCGACGCCGCGTTCCACGTGATCGCCTGCCGCGCGTAGGCAGGGGATCCGCCGGTCACCTCGGATGCGCCCGTGCTGCCGGGGTCGGCGGTGTGCAGCGACGCATAGTCGGCGTCGACCGCGACGGCGTCCAGCATCGTGGTCGCCGCGGTGGTGCTCAGCGCCATCAGAGCCGCCCCTGCTTGCGGAGGTCAGCCAGCGCACCAGCAAGCCACTGTTCCAGCTCGGCGAGCGGCAGAACGTCCCCGCCCACATGCACGTGGACGACCTCGGGCGCCCGGCGCCGTTGGGCTCTCGCCCGGATCCATCGCAGCATCAGATTCGCCCCCGCTTCTTGAGGTCGTTCATCGACTTGGTCAACCAGTCCTGCAACTCCAAGCGGCTGCCGATGACGCCGTGGTTGTGGAGCTCCACCACCAACCGACCCGACCGTCCGCCAAGGGCTGCGCCGTCCCCACCCGCGACCGGCATCGGCGACGCCCGCCGCAGCGGCGACACCATCGCCTGCCCCACCTGACCCGCGTTGATCGCCTCGATCAGGCCCGGGTACTTCGCCGCCTGGCCCTTGCTCACCACGTACTCGTCACGGGTCGCGGCGATGAGGTTGGTGTCGCGGCCAGGGCGCCCTCGCACCCACCCGCCGGACCCGTACGCCGGGATCCGCGGCCGGACCGGGCTCACGCTGCTGGATGGGTCGCCGGTCAGCCCGAGCGTCGCAGCGAGGTCAACCTCACGGCGGGACGCGCCCGGCTGCAGCGCCTCCCGCGCAAGCCGAGCCTCCGCCGGGGTGACCGCGCCACCGGCCGCCATCCGCAACCCGTACTGGCGGGTGAACATGGGGTGATTCGCGCCGCGCGCGCCGCCACCGACACGCACACCCACGCTGCCGGACGACTCCACCGGCACGCCGTTTAGCGTGCCGGCCATGTGACCAACACCGGCGTCGGTCACACCGACCATGAACGGCGACTGCAAGCCCCGCACGAACCCGTCCGGCCCACCACTTGCGCCGAACGAGTGGGTGGTGTGGCGCCGCTGATGAGGGTTCCGCCGCTGAATCACGTTCGTGATCGCCGAAGTCCAGCCGGAGCAGTCGTACCCGGCCGGGCCGACCCCGCCCCACAGGTACGGTTTCCCGACCTGCGTCCGCGCCCACGCCATCGCGGCCCCGCCGGACGCCATGTACTTCTTCCACGACGCCGCCATCGACCGGATAATCCCGGTGATGAACCCCGCGTAGCCGCGGTTGATCGGCGACATCACATCGTCGACCACCGCGCGCGTCGACCCGCCCCGGTCCAAGCTGACGCGCCCGCCCGCCGCGTACCCCTGCAGCTGCCCCGCCCGCGCCATCGCCCGCAGCCGGTACACCGCGTCATGGCCGCCGACCGCGTCGACCTCTTCGGGCGTCCACACGTGCTCGTCGACACGCAGCAGCGCAGGCACCGAGTCGTACGCCCGGCTCGATTCCGGACCCAACGACGGAATGGGGCCGCCTCGGGCGCGCGGCACTAGATGCGCCGGCCCACCCGTCGTCGCACCCGGCATGCTCCGCCAGTTCGACCAGTAGCCCTTGGCGTTGATGTCGACGTTCGTGGACACCTTCTTCGGGATCTTGTTGAGCTCTTTCCACAGAGCCTCGGCGCGGCCCTCGCTGATGTGCATCGACCGGGCGGTCTTCAGGAACGCTTCCTTCGACACGTTCGTCGCACGCGTCGCGTTGCCCGTCGACTTCGCGAGCTGGTCGACCTGCGCCCGCGCGGCCTTGTTGTTCCCGGCCAGCGCGTACAGGACCGGGAGCGCTTCGCGGATCCGCTGGTTGTAGACCGTCTGCGCGCCGCGAGCCCCGTCCGTGCGGAGCGTCTGGATGCGGGCCTGCTCCGCCGACGTTCGCACCTGCGTGATGAATGACCCCAGCGCCCCGGTCCCGGCGTTCGTCGCGCCGCGCAGCTTGGTGTAGGCGAGCCACAGCTCCTCAGCCCGCGTCTTCGACCCGAACATCGCCGTGGCCTGCGCGATGAACGTTGCCTTGCTGACGTTGAGGGCGCCGGTGTTGATCCCGAGCGAAGTGGCGAGCGCGTCCACCTGCGCCTTCGCCTGCCGGTTCCCGCCCGCGAGCGCATACAGCAGCGGCAGCTGCTCCGACACCGCAGCGCGCGCCTCGTCCATGCTCTTGGTCTTCGCGAACGTCGCATCCGCCAGGTCCCGGACGCTCGACAACTGGTTCGCGAACGACTGCTGCAGCTGCAGCGACGACGCGGTGTTGCCGTCCATGCGGCCCTTGGCATCGTCGAACTGCTCGCCCAGGTCCCGGTACCCCTGCCTGAGCTGCGTCGTCACCTGGTACATGCGCAGGCTCGGGTTGAACGCGGCGTCGAGCGCGGCGGTCAGCGCGTTGACGCGGTCCTCCAGCGACAGGGCCTCGTTCGATGCCCGCTCCAGCGACAGGCCGATCGCCTTCGTCGGGTCGTTCGCCTGCTCGACCGCGAGCTTGTACCGGTTGATCTTCTGCGACGCCTCGAACGTCAACCGGCCGTTCTTGTCGACGGCCTCCGACAGATCCACACCGGTCGCGGTCGCGAGCTCGATCGCCTCGTCGGTGGTGATCCCGTACGTGTGCGCCAGCTCTTCGGACGCCTGGGTGATGTTCCGTACGGCTTCTGCGCCTGGTCCAGCTTCCCCCGGTACGCCAAGACTTCCTTACCGGTCTTGACGGTGACTTCGTTGTTGGCGTCCATCTCCTGCCGGGCGCGCCGCTCCGCGTCCTGCAACCGCGGGAGCAGATCCCCGACGAGCCGCTGATAGCCGGTGAGGTTGTTCCCGACCGCGCGGTGCTGCCGCTGCAGCGAGTCCGTCAACTTGTCCGACTCGCTGGACGCCTGCCCCGCGTTCGACGCCCACAGGAACAGCGCCGCCGCCCCGGCAACCCACAGCGCCGGGCCCAGCGCGGACACCACACCCAGCGCACGCGTCGCGACCGTCGCACCGCGCGTCTCCGCCGCATACGTCCGCATCCGCGTGGACAGGTTCCCCACCCCGGCGACCAGGCCCAGGACCGGGGCGCGCAGCAGCAGCGCCGTGACCGCGAACTGCGCGAACAAAGGGTTCACTTGCGCGAGGCTATTGACCATCCCCAGCGCGCCGTTCGCCACCTCCAGGACACTGATCCCGACCGGCGTGATGTCGGTCGCCAACCGCAGGGCGAGCGATCCTGTGGTCGTCGCGGCGGTCCCGAGCTGGTCCAGCGCCCGCGGCGCCTGCGCACCCATCGAGTCCAAGAACGCCCGCATCTGCGGGCCGGTCGCGAACCCACCGAGCCGGTCCAAGAACCTTTGGACGTCCACCGACGTTTCGTTCGCCAGATCCGACAGCATCGGCAACAGATCCGCGCCCACCCGCAGGACCGTGTTGAACGCGCCCATCGCCTCCGGCTCGAACGACCTCGCGAGCGCGAGGTAGTCGTCCTTGAGGTTCTGCACCTCAACCGCCGCGCCACGCTGCAACGGGGACAGGCTGGACCAGTTCGCGGCAAGATCTTCCTGCGCAGCGACGACCTTGTAGATGCTCGGGGCCGCCATCACCCCGAACGCACCCATCGCCGCCGCAGCCGACAACTCAGCCGCCGCCAGCGCCCCCGCCCCGGCCACCAGCGACGTGATCGCACGCTCACGCGTCATGAGCGCCCGCGTCGACTGCTGCGTCGAGCGAGTGTTGCGGTCGGTCTGCTCGGTCTGCTGGCGGGTCTGATCCGTCTGCCGCTGCGTCGACCGCCGGTTCCGCTCGGTCTCCTGCGTCTGCTGCCGCGTCTGCTCGGTCTGCTGCTCGGTCTGCCGGTTCGACTCCTGCTGCTGCCGCGTCAACTGCTCTTGCGTCTGCATGAGCCGCTGCAGGGCCTGTTCCAGCCGCTCCGCCCCGGAGGCGGCGCGGGTGAAGCCGCCGCCGCGCTGCCGGGACACCTGCTGCATCTGGTCGTGGAGTTGCTCGGTGGCGTTCTTGGCGGCGCGCATCGCCGCGATGTAGCCGGTGACGTCGGCGCGAAGTCTCGCGCTCACGGTGCGGTCCGCGATGACGGTCACCCCCTCAGGTGGTGTCGGGCATCGCCCAACCCGCGTGGTTGTGATCGTCATCGCGCCACGTGCGCCGTACCGGGAACCGCAGCGCGTGCAGGTTCTTGTCCTCGGCGTAACGCTTCTGCCGGGCCGCGAGGGCCTTACAGCCTTGGCATGCGACCGGGAGCCCGGCCTCGTACCCGCCGAACGCCTCCGGCTTGGTGGTCTCCGACAGGGGCTGTCCGCAACCGGTGCAGGTGTCGGCCTCGATGTCGAGCAGCGCCGTGGCCCACGCTCGTTCGGTGTCGTCCCACTCTGCCTCAACCTCAGTGACCGACCGGACGAGGCGGTCACCGTCGTACTCGTACGTAGTTACCCGGCGAGGCTCCCAGCCGAGGAACCGCCGCCGCGAGACGCCCCACGCTCGGGCGGCTTCGATTTCGGCGCGGGCCGGGCCAGAATCGCGGACGCGAGCCCGGATTTTGGGACGTTCACCGAGCCGCGGTTCAGCGCGAGCGCGGCGCCGTACAGCTCCAGCATCTGCCCCTCGGTGAGGACCTCGAAGAGCTGGTCGACCTGCTGTTCGGTCATCACCGGGTCCAGGCACGACGCCGCGATCAGCACCGTCGGGAACGTCGCGTTGTTCACCCCGAACTGCGTATCGGCGGCGTTGTCCTCACGCGGCGGATGCTCTTCGAGAAGATCACGCCACTTCTTCCGAGGCAGGGCACGCAGCCGGAACGTGTGCGTGTGGTCCTGCATCGTCTGCCGGAGATCCTCGATCTGCTCGGCGATCTCCCGGGCCTGACCGCCCGCCGCGAGGCTGTCGTCGCGCTCCTCGGCTTCGCGGGCTTCGGCCAGATCCGTCTCCAGCCGCTCGAACTCGACGGCCAGATCTCCCCGCAGGCAGATCGGCACCCCGGTTTCGGGAAGCTTCGCCCCCGCGAGGAGCTTCTCGAAGTCGGCCATTACGCAGCCACGCTCGCTTCCGTGTCCGGGGCCTCGTGGTTGAACAGCCGCTGCTGGACGGTCTGCGGCTCGTTCAGCGCCGGGGGCTGTCGCATGTAGCTCCCGACACGGACGGGGTACACCTCGACCTCGTCGGACGCGGCCCACGCGGTGGTGTGCGCCTTGTTCCGGCGAACGCACAGGTACCCCAGCGTGCCGGGAACGAGCGTGGTGAACGCCACGTCGTCGGCGGTCAGCGCCTTCCGCTTGTAGGTGAGGGTGATCTCGTACTTCGTCGTGCCAGCGTCTTCGGTTTCGGCGACGGAGGCGAGGGCGGTGTTGTCGACCGGGGTCTGCTCGGCGGAGATCTCGAGGCCCTCCTTGGTGATGTACTCCTGGAGGTCGGTGCCGCCGTTGAGTTCGGTGGCGGTGGGTGCGGCGATGTTCGCGACGGTGAGGACGAAGCTCACCTTGACGTTGCCGTCGCCGAGGAGGTCAGCAGCCATGCGGGATCACGCTCCTTACTTGTCGTTGGCCGCGCGGCTGCGGCTCTTCGTGGCGGGCTTGGCGTCCGAGGGCTCCTCGGGCGGGGCGGGCGGCGCGTCGTCGGCCGGGACCTCGCCGGGCGCGGGCTGCTCCTCGGCGTCGGGGACGGGCTCCCAGGCCGGCCAGCGCCGCAGGCCCCGGCGCGCGATCATGTGCGTCTGGCTGTGGTCGGACTTCAGGCGGCACAGCACGAACTCGATGCTCATCAGCGATCAGATCCTCAGGGCAGCGAACGTCACGGACGTGGTCGCCGACCAGGTGATCGACGCGAGCCCCGAATCGTCGGGATCCCCGTACACCGCCAGCAGCGGAATCGCCGACGTCGCACCCGCCGCCACGCTGACGGTCTTGTCCGGGTTGTCGACGCCGTAGCTGGTGGTGCCGACCCCGCCGATCGTCACGGTCAGCGAGGACCCGCCGCCGTTCTCCACAAGGAGGAACGTGCGGTCGGCGGCTCGGACCTTGTCGCCGCCGGACGAGGCGGTGGAGGTGGTGACGGCGGTCCCGTCTCGGGTGATCGCCGCCACGGCAACGGTGGCCATACGGGCTCCTTCCAGGGGTGTTCGGGCATGCGGGCGGGCCCGCGCGGCGGCGGGACAGCAGTGGGGTGCGGCTATTCGGGCTGGGTGCGCCAGCCGAGCTGCAGCACGACGTAATGCACCGGCGGCGCCGCGGTGTCGTCACGCTCGGCCGGGCGGTCCAGGAGGAGCTGCCCCCGGTAGGAGGCACGGTCCGGCACGGTGAGGGTCTGGTTCACCAAGGCCGCCTTGGCGAGGTCCGCGACGGTCTCAGCGGCATCCTGGGACGCGCCGACGCACGTGAGCTGGCAGGTGTAGTCCAGGTACTCGACCGGCTCCGCGACCGTGCCGTCGACCGTGCCGCCGCCCGGGTACAGCACCACGTACGGGATGTGGGGCGAGTGGCCTTCCTGCCCCTGCCACCCAGACGCGGGCGGCTGGATGCCGCGGCCGACGGCCAGCCCGATGCTCTCAAGGGCGGCCTTGACGGCGGTGGTGTGCGGGGCGGCGGCCGCGACCGTCGTCACAGGATGTTCCCGACGATCTGCCCGAACGCCGTGACGGCGAGGTCGGCTTGCTGGTCGAACACCGGGAGCAGGTACGGCTGCGGCGACATCCGGGACGTGCCGAACTCGACGAAATGCGCGTAGTTCGCCGTGGGCCCCGCTTCGAAACCGAGCCCGTCGGGGTCGAAGTCGACGCCGATGCTGGAGCGAAGGTGCCCGGTGTCGACCGGGCAGATCGCCTGCGCGCCGCGGACGGTGTCGAACCCGACCTTCCGCACGACGGCCCCGGCGCGCGCGTCGATGGTGTCGGCGGCGTCGTCCAGCGACTGGATGAGCGCCTCCACCTGCGACAGGTCTGTGAAGCGGGCATTCACTGCTCAACCACCCTGCCTTCGACCTCTTCGGCGAGCATCGTCCGCTGCCACTGCTCCGACTCGTACTCCAGACCTGTCACCGCGAACGTCCGGCCGGCCAGCCGCGGGTCGACCGCGGAGGTGACGGTGATGACGTCTCCGATGTGGATCTCGGGGACGTCCCATGGCACCGACACCATGTAGTCGCGGCGGGTCATCTGCGTCTGCTCCGCGGACACGCGCGGGTTCCGCTCGAACGACGGGGCGATCACCATGCACGGGCCCGTGTAGACGGTGGTGGCGGCGGGCGGCGTCCACGTTCCGTCTGCGCCGACCGTGCCGTCCCCGTCGGTGCGGGTGATGCGGCACGTCGCGGTCATCGCGCCGGTCGCGGTCGGACGGTGATGCGCGGACCAGTTCGGGTGGATGACGCGGGTGTTGGGGAGCGGCATCAGCTCTCCCATTCGGCGAGTTCGTGCGCGGACCAGCGGGTGTGCGGGTCCACGAAGTCAACGATGTCCAGGCCCCCACCGATCGCGGGGTCTTCGTCGTCGGCCTGCTGCCGCAGCATCGCGGCGCGCTTCATCAGCGCGTCAGCGACCTTCGCGCCGTCGGTGGACAGGTCTTGGACCTGCAGCACCTTCGACACCATCGCCTCACTGGACGCGATGGTCTCCAACGCGAGCGCGGCGGCCTTCTTCACGCTGCTGCCTTCGAGCGCGAGGAACCCGGAGATGTCGGCGTCGGTGAACAGCAGGAGCGCCGGGTCCTTGTCCGGGATCAGCAGCCGCACCTGCCCGACCGTGGTGGCCGGGTCGAGGGTCGGCGCCGGACCCACGGTCGGGGACGGCCGAACCTCGAACGTGCCCTCCTCCGCGGACTCCACCGTGCCGGTCGCTTCGAGCCGGTACGCGTGCGTCCCCGCGCCGACCGGCTCGTACGTCGCCCGGTAGGTGCCCGACCCCGACTCGTGCGCGATCGTCGCCGCTGCGGTCGTCTCGTCGGGGAGGGTGATCGTGCCGGTGACGGTCGCATCCGTGACGGCCGCGCCGTCCAGGTCGGTGAGCGCCCACTCGACCACGACCGTCTTCCCGATCCAATACACCTCGGTCATCTGAGGTTCACCTCCGATCCGTAGCTGGTGACGGTTGCGTCGGGCCGTTCGGCGAGCTCCGCGGCGGGGTAGCCGGTCAACGTCACGGTGCCGCGCCCTGCGGGAGGTTCGCCGCCGCCCGCCGCGACCACGTCCGCGAGGGTGAGCGCGTCGGCAACCGACCGGCCGGCCGTGAACGTCCGGCCCGCAGCGTCGGCCAGGACGAGACCGTCCGCTGCCGCGCCGGCCAAGGCAAGCACCCGGCCGGGAGAGTCAGTGAGGGTGACCGGGTCCGCGGCGGTGACGGTCTGCCCTGTGGCGCCGGACGCCGCGTCGCCCAGGGCGAACTCGTCGGTGGCGGCACGCTGCCCCGCGGTAGCGCGGGACGCAGCATCGGTCAGGGCCAGCGCATCGACAGCGCCACGGTCGGCGGTGAGAACGCGCGCGACGGCATCGTCGAGCGTCAGCATGTCGGAGGCGGACACCATCTGCCCGGACGTCGCAGCGACCGCCTCGGCGATGCCGAGCCCATCGACGGCGGCGCGGGCAGCCACGGTGACGCGCGCGGCCGCATCGTCGAGGTCGAGCAGGTCGGCGTTCGTACCGTCCCCAGGGATCAGACGGTCGTCACCGACCCGCGCGAGATTGAGCGCCCGGGCGGCGGCATCGGCGAAGGCGAGCCCGTCAGCGGCGGTCACGTTGTGGCCGGTGGTCGGGACTGCCGCGTCCGCCAGGTCGAGGGCGTCCGCCGCAGCGCGGACTCCAGCCGTGACCTGCGTGGCCGTGTCGACAACGGTGAACGCTTCGACAGTGGCACGGGCCCGAGTGACGACCGCTACCGCCCCGTCACCCAGGCTCAGGCTGCCGGTAGCGGCACGGCTGCTGCTGCTGGTTCGGGTGGCGGCGTCGGCCCCGGCAAGGGAATCGGCCGCCGCCCGGGTCACCGACGAGGTTGCACGGACCGCAGCATCAGCAAGAGCGACCGTGTCGGTAGCGTCCACAGCGACCGGCCCGCCGCCGCCTTCCGGGCCGATGGGCCCCTCGTCGCTGAACGCGACGCTCTCAAGGGCGAAACTCCACGTCTCCGACGACAGCATCCCCATCCGCTGCCGCGTGACCGCGGAGGCGGTGCCGGTGTTGATGCTGCTCGTGGACAGGGTGTCAGCCGGGGTGGTCGACTCCGGATCCGTGTACAGCGTGGCCTGCACACTGCCGGTGCCGAGCCCCGTAGTGACGGTCCACTCGATCCGCACCCACGTGTCCACGGGAATCGCAACCGTGCCGTTCCCGGCGAACGTCCCCGTCCCGTACAGCAGCCCCAGCCTGCCGTTGCTGTTGACGCGGACGGTAATGACGGTCGCGGTCCCGGCCAGATGGCGGACGATGTTGATGTTGTCGGGCGGCAGGCTGCCGATCTTCAGGTAGACGCGGCCCCACGTGGTGGTGCCGGACACCAGCGACGTCCACGCGAAGTACGGGTCGTCATCAGCGACCGTGGTGATCTGGCAGGCGACCGTCCCGTGCAGGGCACCGCTGCTGTAGGTGATCGTGGACGAGCTGGGGTCGACTTCGTTGAACGCGTCCCCGGACAGGCCACCGGAGTTCGCGACGGTGACGGCCGTGCCGGGCGTCCCTCCCTCGAAGGTGTTCTCGAGGACCGCCACGCCTCAGCCGCCCCGCCAGATCAGGACACGGTGATGGTGTCGGTGATCGTGACGGCGTCGCCGGACGCGGACAGCGTCGCGGTCGCGTCGAGGAGCGTCTCGTTCGTCATCGTCCCCGACGTCGACGCGTTGAAGATCCCGATCTTCGCGATCGTCACCGGCAGGCTGTCGGAGCCGTTCGCGGTGAACGTCTTCGACAACGTGGCGGTGGCCTGCCCCGACGTGTGCGCGTACGTCGCCTGCGCCCGCAGCAGCCCACCGCCCACCGTCGTGATCTCCCCGGTGAGGGTCGTGTTCGTCGCCGCCGGAGCCGTGCTGTCCGCCGTCACCGCCATGTAGTTCGACGCGGCGGGCTGCGCGCCCGTGCCGTACACGCACGCCAGCGCGTGGTCACGGCCGCCGTTCGTCAGCACCGTTCAGCCCTCCTGCGGTTCGGGGTCGCGGATCTCACAGCCGTAATGGTCCGCGAGGAGCTCCGCCATCAGCGGGTTCGTGGACGCGACCCACGCCGGGTCCCCGTCGGAGTGCCAGTTCCACACGCCGCCCGGCGCAGTGATCGCCGTGAGGACCTCACCCAACTTCAGACCGGTCGGTGGGACCACGGTCGTGCACCGGCGTCCTTCCGGCAGGACGGTCCGCACCTCACGGC
This sequence comes from Actinomadura sp. CNU-125, assembly GCF_001942465.1. Lineage (GTDB taxonomy): Bacteria > Actinomycetota > Actinomycetes > Streptosporangiales > Streptosporangiaceae > Spirillospora. Next base: position 39,611 of record NZ_MKJY01000299.1, on the reverse strand, counting down.
CCGCCTCATCGCGATGCACCTCGACCGCGTCCCGGTTCCCGAGGTACACCACCATCTGCTCACTCATCACCCTCACCCACGGTCGTCTGCTGGGTCGTCTTGCGGGTCGTGGTCTTACGGCGGGAGCGGGCCGGACGCCCCGGGGTCGTGACGCCCGGCCCTTCACCCGCCGGGCTCCGCACGGCCGCGCCAGACCGCACAGCGGCGGGCTCCCGCAACTCCACCTGCCCGGTCGGGGGCCCGGGGGGCTCAGGCTGCTGCGGGAACCGGGCCAGGAGCTCCCCCAGCCGGTCGTACACGGCGGCCAGGTACAGCTCCGTCGCGGTGCCGGGCGGGGGGAGGCTCCTGCCGTCAGACATCGGTCACTGACCGGGCGACGCGACCGCGGACTTCGGGTCCATCAGCGTCCCGCCGATGGTGTGCCTTATCTTCCATTCCGTGCTGTCGGAGTCGAAGTCGCCGTCCTCCGGGTTCACCAGGCCGCCGCCGACGCGCGTGGCGTTCGGCGACTTCTGGAAAAGCTCCGGGGTCTCGTGCCCGATGAGGAACCCGACCTCCATCGCCGGACGGCCGACGCCGGGGTTCGCGAACAGGTACCAGGCGGTGGACCCGACGGTGCCGGTCGTGGTGACGAGTGGAGCCACGGGTTCACCACCAGGGACACGTCGTTCCGCATCCAGTTGGTGGTGCGGAGCTGGTCGTTGCCGGTGCCGTCGCCGCCGCCGGTCGCGGCGAGGATCTCGGTGGCGTTGAGGATGTTCATCGCCGTGACCTTGAGCGCGGGCGGGACGACGAGCACGGCCGACTCGATGTAGATCGGCGCGCCGTCGTCGTCGACCTGGCTCGCGAGGAGCGTGTACGCGTCCTGCAGGCTGCTGATGGACAGCGCCGACGACGCACCCGCGGTGACCAGGTTCGCGTTCCCCGCGGAGAAGAACGTCGAGTCCGGGCCCGTCGCGGACGCGTACAGGTCGGTGACGAACCGCTCCTCGGTGCGGCGCGCCGCGTTCCCGAGCCGGTCGGGGATGGACGCGAACGCATCCAGGTCGTCGTTGATCAGGTCTTCCCAGGACAGGGCGACCCGGCGGCCGTACTTCCCGACCGAGTAGGTGTAGACCCCGTCGGTCAGGGATGCGGCCGGGTACTCCGTCAGCTCCTTGACGCGGCCGAGGGTCGCTTCCGCGCCGTCGAGGGTGTACCGGCGGACCTGTCGGAAGTCGCGGACCCGGCCGCGCTTGGCGATGCTGGTCCACTGCACCGGCATGGACTGGTAGCGGGCGAGGATCTGCCGGTCGAGGATGTCCCCGAACAGGTTCGAGAAGTCCGACGTGGACATGTTCTCCGCGAACTGCAGGCCCGCGTACCGGTCACCGGCGATGACCCGCTGGTACAGGTTCGCGACCTCCAGCAGACCCCGCCGGTAGGCCGGGGACTCGCCCCGGCCCCGGTTGGCGCGGGCACGACCGGACACGCTCCGGCCCTCACCCTCGTACAGCGCGGCCTCCGACGCCTTCGAGGCGTCGACCTGGCCGACGGATCCGAGGACGTCCAGCGGCCCCGGAGCGGCATTCGTGACAGTCATTCTGTTGGCTCCTAGTAGCCGATGCGGACCTGGATCGTGGACGTGGCGCCGGACGTGACGGCCTCCATCGCGATGCCGTACCGGACCCCGGACGTGTTGACGTTCAGGACGGGGGTCGCGGCGGAGTCGTAGTACACGACGTCACCGGCGGCGACCGCGGCACCCGCGGTGCCGTTGTGCGCGATCACCGACAGTTCGGCGACGCCCTCGAACTGCACCGACGTGGTGCCGTCGGAGTGCTCGCTGGTGAGCGCGACGCCCGGCAGCTGACCGAACAGCACCGGGTCCCCCGACGCCGGGGTGGCCGGCTGCGTGCAGACGACGGCGAGGCGGTCGCCGTCGTTGTAGACGATGTTGGTCGCCATTGGTTAGCGTCCCTTCGCGGCGATGTCGGCCACCGTGTCGGGCAGCCCGATGGACTTGAACACGTCACCGAGCCCGGCCTGCAGGTCGGCCTCGGACATCTCGTCGGCGGAGCCGGACGACCCGAGCCCGCGGACCGAGCCGATGCCGTTCTCCTCGGCGAACCGCGCGAGGTAGCGGCGCTCCTTCTCGATCGCCGCGCGGATGTTGGTGACGAGCGCGGCCTCGTCGAGCGCGCCGTCGTCGTTCAGCGGCACGTTGTCGCCGGTGACGGCCTCGACGACCTCGGAGTGCGCGACCTTCGGCAGCGTCGACTCGGCGAGGACCTCCAGCGCCTTGGCGCGCGCGGCGTCGTTCGCGCGGAGCCGCAGGTTCTCCCGCTTGGCCTCGTCGAGCTGGGTCTTGGTGGTCTCCAGCTCGCGGGCGTTCTCGCCGAACTGCGCGACCTTCAGTTCGGCCTCGGCGAGGCGGGACTTCAGGTCGGTGTTCTCGCCGCGGAGCCGGTCGGCCTCGCTGACCTCCCGCGTCCCGGTGGGGGCGCCGCCCTGCGGCGCGCCCTGGATTCCGGTGTCTCCGGACATGGAGACTCCTTCCTTGGTGGGCTTGGCCGGCGGCGCCGGCACGGTGGTTTCCGCCATGGCGGCGGACGTTCTGTCTTCCCGGTCGTCCGGGTCGTCGTCGGGCTCGTCGGGGTCGTCGTGCAGGTCCCGCTTGTACAGTTGCGGCTGCTCGGCCTCGACCCGCGTGACGAACGCGTTGAGGGCGTCACCGATCGCAGAGGAGAGGGCGATGCGCTCGTCGCGGGTGAGGCGGCCCTCGCCGCGCATGTGGTCGGTCATCTCGGTGAACGCCAGGTGCAGGCGGGACTCCAGCCAGCTCCCGATGTTGCGGGCCTCCGCCACGTCGCGGGCGGATTCGAGGACCTCGACGATCGCGCCGCCGCGCCCGGCGCGGGTCACGAAGTCCACGCTGATGCCCTCGGTCAGCGACGTGATGACCATCCGGTTCTGGCCCTCGACCTCGCCCGGTTCGGCGGTGCCGTGCGCGCGGATGGACACGCCGATGTGGTCGGCCTGGTCGCGAAGGAGCTCCTGGAACGGCGCGAACACGCGGGCCTCCGCCCACAGCGCACCGTCCTGGAAGAACGCGTCTTGGGTGAGGACACCGGCGAGGTCCCGCACCGAACGTTCGGGCCGGTCCTCCGCCTCGGAACGGGACGGGTGATCCGTGAACATGTGTGTGCCCGCCCCGAAGACGCGCCGTTCGGCCGCCTCGCGGAGAGTCTCCGCCGGGTACCAGCCCGACGAGCCCTGGCCCTCGTCGATCAGCTTGATCCGCATCCGCGCACCCGACTTGGCGCGGGCCTCCGTCAGGAGCGTGGTCTCACCGACCGCGACGGGCCCGGCCTCGGACAGCGCAGTATCGGTCGTCATCGGTTCGCCTCCCTTATCCGTGGTGGATCGAGGCGACCGCGCCCGTACCGGTCAGCGTCACGTGGATCCCCGACGCGCACTGAATCCCGGGCGCCCCGAAGTCCAGCACCTGCGACGCCCCGGTCGCGGCCTTGAGGGTGAGGAGGACGTCCCCGGACGCGCCGTCACGCAGCTCCAGCGCCGCGACCGCGGCATCGGCGGTGAGGACCAGCCCGCGGATCCGGGACACCCCGGTGGTGACGGCGCCGGTCGCGTTGATCTGCTGCAGAGCACTCACGGCCGGGCCCTCACTCGCCGGCGCGGCGCTGCAGGTCGACGGCCGCCGCCATCAGCCCCTCGACCGCGCGGGACACGTCCCCGGTCGCCATCGGGAGCCGCCGCACCCCGCCCGCGACGCGCGCCTCACCGGGCCGCGGCATCATCTCCTGCTGCAGTTCGAGAACCTTGCCGTTGACGGCCTCGACCTGGGCGCGGATCGTGTCGGCGGCGGCGCGGGCCTCGTCGGCGAGGGCGGCGGCGCGGTCGGTGTACGTCTGCTCGGTCTTCGCCGCGGGCTTGCTCGCGGACATCTTGGGGCCGGTGTTCTTCCCGGTCTCGGTATCGCGTCGGTGGGCTGGTCGCCCTCGGGCTTGTCGGTCGCCTTGCTCGCGGCCCGCCTGCTCGTGGCCATGTCGTCTCCCCTTCCGGGTCGGTTTGTCGGAGGTGGGCCGTACGCTGCCCGGATGGCAATCAGCGAAGAGGAGCAGAAGCTCCGAGAAGAAGCACGGAAGGCGATCCTCCAGTCGGCGAAAGGTCTGGCCGAGAAGGTGCCGAACCTCTCCGCGACCGCGCCCGACAACCTGCGGGCTGCTGCAGAGGCGTACGCGATCGTCGTCGGGGACGACGAGGACGAAGACGAGCCGGACGCGGGCGGGACGTACTAACCCGCCGCAGGAAGATCCCTGACCGGGGTGGTGACGTACGACGGGCGCCACCCCGGGTTCTCCCGCCGCCGCGCAAGGTCGCCCCAGCCGATGGCGCCCGAGTTCAGCCGGGCGAGCCGCGCCGGGCCCATGATCTGCAACTGCTCATCGGGCGGCAGCGACTGGAACGCCGCCTGCGCGTCCGGGATGGCGTCGTCGGGCTCATCAAGGTCGAAGCCCAGCGCCGCCCACGACAAGGTGCGCGGTGACCTACTGCATCGACACTGCGGATGCCCTTGGGGGCCGGGCTCGTCCAGCGCGTGCTCAGTCCCGTGCATCACCCAACAAGCCGGACACGTCCGACCGTCGTCTAGCGTGGCCAACCAGGTCCATCCCGCCAGCACATCCCGGTGGGCGTCCTGCGTCGCAGCCGCAGCCTGGCGATAACTGTCGAGCACCTCAGTGCGGGCGATGGTGACGGCGCGGGTGAGGCCCCCGTTGAACGCACCCTCCACTCTGTCCACCATCGCCCGCGCCGTCTCCCGCGGGTTCCGGCCGCGCTTCACGCCGCGCACCAGCTCGAACCGCATCGCCATGTCCGCGTCCCTGCCGAGCGGCCGCGTCAGCACGGTGATGCGCTGCTGCACGCGCTTGTCGATCGCGTCGATCGCCCGCTGATGGAACCCGCCCGGCCCGCCAACCATGTTGGAGACCGTCCCGGGGTCCAGGCCGGGCGGGAGCTGCGACACAATCTGCTCAACCTGATCCGCCGGGGCCTGCTCAACCGCGGCCTGCGCAACGGCTGAGATCTCAGCGGCGGCGAGCCCAGCGAGCGCATCAAGGAGCTGCGCGGCGGTGGACAGGGCTTCCTGCAGCGCGGCGTCGCGTTCGATCGCACGGCGCGACGGCCACTCGTCGGCGTCGCCGATGAGATCCTCGACCGCGGACGTGATCCGGGGCTCGACCTCGTCCCACGCGGCGGCCCATCGGCCGGTGAGGATGCGTACGGCGACGTCGATAAGACTCGTAACGGCGGTGATCGCGGCGCGGGCGAGACCGAGGGTAACGTCCGTAATCGCCATCCGAATCTCCCCCCGATCAGGGCCGGGCGGGGTTACCGTCACGGCATGGACCACGACCTTCACGCCGTTGCCGTCGCCCTCACCGGCCTGATCCAGGCATTCGAAGCCCACGCCGACGCCAACCCTCAACTGGGAGACTCGCTGCGCGGCTACGCCGCCGAGATCCGAGACCACCGCGACTCGGTACTGCGGCGCCTGGGCATCACGCCCGGCACGCCGCTGGACGACCACGGCGGGGCCAGCGAATGGGCCGCAGCAATCGGGACTCTGAGGTGGGGCAACCACGCCTGGCCAGACCAGCCGACCCGGGGGAAGTGGCTCAGCGTCGAGCAGGCGAACGAGGCTCCGTAGCGCCGCCTGCTTCGGGCTCCGGTTCGGGGTCACCGCCCGTCAACGCGGCAGGGTCCTCACCGCGGCGGAACGCGTCCACCGCGGCCTGCCCCACACCACCGGCAGCGCCGCCGGGCGGGAGGAACTCGCCGCGCGAGTCGGTCAGCATCTCCACCACCGACTCCACATCCGACACACCGAGCGCCTCCAGCAGCAGACGCGCCACCACCAGCGGCGGCAGATACGCCGTCGAGTCCGCCTTCACGATCGCCTCCACGACCTTCGTCGTGTCGACGTCATCAATGTCCGGCCACGAAATGTTCACCTCGTCCGACACACCACCGGCGAGCTCCACGACCTCACGGCCATCCGCGTCGACCGTGATGGTCCCGTCGAGGGGGCCGTCCACCGCGCGGACGGCCTCACGGATCACATGCCGGTAAATCGCCTTGCGGGTCGCGGTCCACACCTTGCGGCGCAGGTCCATCGTCCGCTCGGTCGGCGTGTCGAGGGTTTCGGCGGTCGCCCTGTTGCCGGTGACGCCGGGGTCGGCGAGCAGCATCGTGACCGGCACGTCGAGCGCGGCGGCGGCCATCGCGGCGAGCGGACGGCCGGACTCAGAGTCGATGGTCGCGCCGGTCTTCGGGACCGCTTCGAGGGCCATGTCCGGCGGAAGCATCGCCGTCGCACCGGCATGCCGGGACTCGCCGGTGAGCGGGTCACGGCCGGGCGCCGCGGCAAGCTTGGCTTTCGCGGCGGCCTGCTTGGATCCCTTCGAGGTGAGTTTCCACGCGAACCTGGCCAGCGCCCGCACGAGGGTGGCCCAGTCGCCGAGGAAGTCCTTGTACGCGTGCGCCCAATCCACCGCCGCATACGAGTCCGGGACACCCCACTGCCAGTGGAGATGCCCGCCCACTTTGACGTGGTAGACCGGCGCGTCCCAGAACACCTTCGTCGGGCCCGAGTCACCGAAGCGGGCATAGTTCACCGTCGCCGGACGACCCCGGCTCCGGGACATCTCGTAGTAGGCGAGCGACGGGTAGTACGCCGACTCCCGCCGCTGAATCACCGCACCCGTCCGCACATCGACCTGGTCCGCCCACCACTCACGGCGGTACAGCCACGGCTCGGATTGGTCGTCCGGGTTGCTGATCGTGTCGGTGATCTCGTCCCACGGCAACGTCCGCGCCCGAACGCGGCCGGTCCGCGGGCTGGTGAACAGCGCAACGAACACGTTCCCGTCCGTGCCGAGCGCCCGCTCCAACTCCTCCGACGCCTGCGCCCCCGTGAACGTGGCCTCGTTGTCATCGTCGAACGCCTGAATGACCTCGTTCACCTTCGCGTCGCGGGCGGACACGTCCACGCCGGCGCCCCACACGTACGCCTGCCGCAACCCGAGCCCACGGCGTATGAGGGGGTTCTTGAGCGCCATGATCCGGCACACCGCCGTGATCTGTCTGAGGCCATCGCGGGAGAACTCCTGATCCGCCTGCGCCGTCAGCCGCTGCCAGCCGGGCTCCAGCATCCGGTTCTCAAGGTCGCTGATGGTCTCTTCGAGATGGACGCGGGTCTGCCGTTCGGCGACGACCTGCTCCGCGAGTTCGGTGCGGCCCGTCGCCCGATACCAGCTCTCCTGCACCGCCTCTTGGAGACGCACGAGCACACTCACGACCGCACCCCCTTAGTACGGGCTGATGTCAACCCGAACGTCCTCGTCCAAGTCGTCGTGGTCAACGATCTCGTCCGGGCCCGCACCCACGCGACACCGAGCATCACCGCGTCCGCCTTGTCCGGCGACGGCAGGCCCCGCTTACGCATGTCGTCCTTCGACTCGATCAGGATTTGGCCGCGGGCGTGAACTTGTACCGCATCGCCCCCAGCTGCGCGGCGAGCTCATCGTCGTCGGGGTCGAGGTCCATGTCGCCGTCCTCGAACCGCTGTCGCAGCCCCCACCACCACTCCGCGCGCGCGTTCGCGAAGTGCTTGGAGTCCATGGCGGCCGCACCGGACTGCATGTCCACCACGTCATGCCCGGCCTCAAGGAGCTCGTCGACCACGCCGGCGCCGACCCCGACACCGTCCACGCGGAGTTCGTGCGCGGCGTGCTCGTCTTTGGCGTTGATGACGCGGCCGGTCGTCTCGGTGGTGCGCTGCTTGGAGTAGTCCCCCACGACCCGAACGACCGGGCCGCGGATGAGCGCGAGGATGGTGCGGTCGGAACCGAACCGGGCCACGTCCACGCTGATCGTGGAGAACGGGCCGGGGTCGAGTTCCCGGGTCTGCGCGGCAGTGATCGTGCCGAGCGGGATGAGTTGGTCGTCGCCGACCTCGGGGAACAGGCCCCGCACCTTCGCGGTGAACAGCGGCGACTTCACACCCCACCGGGCGATGCGTTCCGCGACCCACAGCGGCGACAGCAGCATCGGCCGAGCCCTTCGGGGATCGGTTCGCTGCTCGGCTCCAGCCCTTCCCGTTCGAACAGGTCAGCCAGCGCCCGATGCCCCGCGACGGCTTCGGCGGTCATGTTCGGGGTGGCGAGCCCGTCGATGCGGATGATGTTCCAGCCGGAGCCGGGCCGGCAGATCTCCGAGAAGTGGGAGGCGGGGTCGTCGGGGTTCCCGATCGCGAGGACGCGGGCGGCTTCGTTGGTGGCGAGCGCGTCGACCGCGTCGAACAGGCTGCGGGGAATACCGCACGCCTCGTCCACGATGACCAGGACGTAGCGGGCGTGGATGCCTTGGAACGCGGCCTGGTCGTAGTCGGCAGGTTTGCGCCCGTAGGCGACGATCTCGCCGTCGGCGAGTTTCCATTCGGGGACGGTGCCGCCGGTGATGCGGCCGAACAGGCGGCCTTTCTTGTGTGCTTTGCCGATCTCCCGCCACAGGATCGCTGAGACCTGCGCGGCGGTCGGGGCGGTGGTGACGACGAACGCTTCCCCTGGGGGGTGGACGTCGAGCCACCAGGCGGTGAGGCGGGACGCGGTGAAGCTCTTCCCGGCGTCGTGGCAGGACTGCACGGCGGTGTACCGGTTGGTGACGAGGGACTGCGCGATCTCGGCTTGCTTGGACCACAGGTGTTCGCCGAGTTTGTCGCGGACCCACCCGACGGGGTCGGTGCGGTACGGGTCGATGGTGGGTGCTTCGAATCGCCGGAGCATGGCTTCGGCGACGCCGCGGATCGGGTCAAGCGGCACCGGCGGCGCGGACATGGGTTAGGCCGCGTGAGCAGGGGCGCGGTTCCGGCGGCCGGTCTGCTCGGAGAGGCGCTCGGCGGCGACGAGATCGACGAGCACAGCCCCGGTACGGGGGTGTTCCATCCGCTCGATGCGTCCGTCTGCGGCCCAGTTCCGGATGGTGCGTTTCGGGCGGCCGGTGACGTACGCGACGTCCGCGATCGGGCGGAAACGCTTGGGGATTGCGGGAGGCATGTTCACCCCCTGGACAGCAAGAAACCCGGTGCGACAGGAGCGTCACCGGGTTTTGGGCGTGGGTCGCCACGCACATCGTGACTTAAGCACACGATCTTGTCAACTACACGCCGTGAGCCCCTCCGGCCTCACCTGTCGAATCGCCGCCGTCACGACTCGTCGACCCCCAGTTCGAGCGCACGGTCGTAGAAGTCCGGGGTCACAAGGTATGCGCGCCGACGGCCGCGCACGGTGAGTGCGCTCATCAGGTGGTCCTCGCGGGCTTGCTCAATGAGGCGAGTCAGGAGAGGACGGGCGATCGTCAGCGGCACTTCCTGTACTCCGTCGTCGGCGATCACGGGCTGAGGGTCGGCGGCGTTCATGGCAAGAGTGTAAGCCATGGGCACTTATTGCAGTATCACCAATCTTTAAACGTTGGTAAGCTTGGTGACATGACGCATGCGCATCTCGCGGACGCCATCCCCTGCCAGACCCACCGGAGCTACCGGCTGGACTGCGAGCAGTACGAGGGCCTCCGCATCGAAAGCCACGGGATGTGCCAGATCTGTGGCTTCCCGGCAGAGGAGATGCCGCAGCGCAAGCTGTACATCGACCACGCTTGGCCGGGCCGTTGGGCTGTCCGTGGGCTGCTGTGCATCCGCTGCAACACCCAGTTGGAAGGAGGCGTCGCCTTCAGCAGCGCCGCTGCCGCATACCTGGGGAACGCCTGGTACGTGCGGCAGTGCGCGGCGTTCGGCGTGCCGGTCGACGGCGGCCCTGAGCCGGACGCGCGAACGGTCGTGGACAACTTTGGACGGCGTTGGACACGGCGCTACGGCCGGTGGCACCCGAACATCTACCGCGCGCGTCCTCGCCCGTGGTTCGCCCTCAACATGACCTGCGGCCCGTTCAACCTCCGAGCGGTCAAGTAGGCGGTTGTCGAGTGGAAGCCCAAAACGCCCAGCCCGAGGACGGGGATCTACCTCCCGTCCCGGTGGACCGGTTCCTGTGGGAGCGGCTGCTCATGATGAGTGACCTCCCGCAGGGCGACCGGTTCAAGCTCCTCGCCCTCGGGATCTTCATGGACGGGACGACCGGCGACGGCGCCCGGCCGGGGAACGCGAACCTGGCGATGCTCGGGTTCCACGAGGAGACGTGGAAGCAGTTGCTGCGCCGGGCGGTCAAAGCCGGGTGGCTGATTCTGCGTGAGCGGGGTGGGTCTCGGAAGGGGCCGGGCGGGGTGCGGGTGCGTCGGGCGTCGCGGTATGCGGCGTCGGTTCCTGCCGGGGTGTGGGCGCGGCGGGAGGAGGTGTTGGGGTCGGCGCCGTTCCGGTCTTCGAAGGAAGCGCCGGGCGAGACGGTGGGGCTTCCTTCGAAGGATGCCGCGTCTACGAAGGAAGCGTCTGACGCTTCGTTCGAGGAGCCGTCGACCCCCGAGGTCCCCGCGACGCCCCCGGTCGAAGGAAGCCCCGAGGTGCTTCGTTCGACTTCTACGAAGGAAGCATCCGAGACCTACGAAGGAAGCATTTCGGAGGTTCGAAGGAAGTCCCCAGAGACTTCCCCATCAATCCTTCCTTCATCACACCGTCCTTCATCACAGATCGGATCGGATCCGAGCCGGGCGCTGCGCGACGACGTCCAGGACCGGCGGGGTGCCCGGTGGCTGGAAGCGACCTGGCCGGGTGTCGACGAGTCGGTGGCGGCGGATGTGCTGGCGGGTGTCCGGGCGGAGGCTGCGCGGTACGGCCGGGAGATCGGCGACATGGTCGGGTACCTGAAGTCGATGCATCGGCGCGGGGACCTGACGGACTTCGTTGGTGCGGCGCTCGACCGGGCGGCCGGGTTGAAGGAAGTGCTCGCGTCGAAGGAAGCGTCTTCGAACGAAGCCCCGCAGGATGTGACGCCGCTGCCGCCTCCGGCGCGGGCGGTGCTCGCTTCCTCGACCGACGCCCCGGACCGGTCGGCGGGGTCGCAGATGGCGATGCTGCACGCCGTCCCCGACGAACCCGGCCCGACCGCCGCCAATGTGGACGAGCGTGGTCTCCCCGCCGCTGATGCCCGGGCCGCCGCGCACGCCGCCCTGAAAGAGATCCAGACGCGGTACCGGAACCGCGCCCCCCGAACGAGAGGAACAGGCACATGACCCTCCACATCACCGACCTGCTCGACGACGACGCCCTCACTCACGCCATCGACGCCGGACACGTCCGCGCGCAGCACCACCCGACTTTGCCGCTGACCATCTACAACTACACCGAACGCTGCCAGTACGAACGCGCCTGGACGTTCGTCACCCGCACCTGCCGGGGCCTCATCGTCGGCGACGACGGGACGGTCGTCGCCCGGCCGTGGGCGAAGTTCTTCAACCATGGCGAGCCCGAGGCCGGCACGCTCGACCTGGACGCTCGGGTCGAGGTGGTCGACAAGATCGACGGGTCCCTCGGGATCCTGTACCCAACAGGCGACGGGTTCGCGGTGGCGACGCGCGGGTCGTTCACCTCCGACCAGGCCGTCCACGCCACCCAACTCTTGCGCGAGCGGTACGGCGAGTTCGAGCCGCCGCCCGGCGTCACGGTCCTGTTCGAGGTCGTGTACCCGGGCAACCGGATCGTGGTCGACTACGGCGGGCTGGACGACCTCGTGCTGCTCGGCGCGGTCGACATCGCCACCGGCTGGACCTACGCCCCCTTTGCCGTCCCGGACTGGCCGGGTCCGTGCGCGCAGACGTTCGAGGCCGACACTCTCGCGGACGCGCTGGCGCTGCCGCCCCGCCCTGGTGCCGAGGGCGTCGTCGTCCGCGTCGAGGGCGGGACGATGGTGAAGCTGAAGCAGGCCGCGTACGTCGAACTCCACCGGATCGTCACGGGCCTGAACGCCCGCGTCGTGTGGGAAGCGCTCGGTAGCGGGCGGACGGTCGCGGACATCTGCGAGCCGCTGCCCGACGAGCTGCACGCATGGGTGGGTGACGTCGCCGATCGGCTCATGGGTGAGCTGCGGCGGATCGAGTACTCGGCCCGCGCCCGGCACGAGGTGATCCTCCAGGGGCTGGCGACGCCGGTGGACCGGAAGGAGTACGCGAAGGCCGCCATCCAGTCCGAGCACCGGGCGTGGCTGTTCATGTTGCTGGACGGGAAGGACCCGGCGGCGAAGATCTGGCGGACGTGCGTCCGTCGGGTGAGGAGCGGCCGGTCGAGTTCTCCGAGGACGTGGCGTGATGACCGAGCCGACCGTCCGCGCGACCCGCTACGAGGTGTCCTGCTTGCCGGACGACCACGAACTCGCGCACTCCCTCACCATCCGCGTGGAGTGGCACGGCGGCGACCGCTACGCCGTCCTGAACCGGCTCGGCTACGCGCTCGGTGCCGACGGCGAGTGGGACTACGAGTCCGTCCCATCCGAGCGCACCGACGAGTGGAAAGCGACCCACCGGTTCGGCCTCGACGAGGCGCTCAACCACGCGAAGCGGGAGGCGACCCGGGTCAGGGTCGGTGGCCGGACGGCCGCGCAGTGGCTTGCCGAGGAGGCCCGATGAGCGACCTCAACGACCTGCTCGCCACGACCGGGTGCCGGGCCGCCGCGATCGCGTTGGCTGCCTGCTTCGACGGCAACGACGAGAACGCCGCGGCCCGTCTCGCGCCGCTGGATGCCGGGCAGCTCAAGGCGACCGAGGATGCGGCGGTGGCGTTGTCGCTGCACGCGCACCGCGCCCGCCGAAACATCGAGAACGGAGAAGGCCGTGGCTGAGCAGATCACCGCCCCGTCCGGGTGCGCGCACTGTGCGTCCCCGAGCGCATCCACTTCCAGCGGTGGGACGAGGAGTCCGCGGGCTGGCACGGCTGGACGCAGCCGACGCAGGAGCAGATCAAGGCGCGGATGCTCGCACGCCGCAACCACAAGCAGGAAGGAACCACCTGATGGGCTACCACACCTACGTCACGGGCGAGTTCGAGATCACGCCGCCGCTGACCTGGCAGGAGTTCAAGGACAGCGAGTTCGCGCCGCACAACATCGAGAACACGTGGGAGCCCGACCTCGCGCTGCGTGTCGTCGAGGAGGAGGCGGACACCGAGGAGGGTCCGCTGCTACGGCGGACGGCGACCGCGCTGTACATGAGGGAGATCGACGAGTACCGCGAGCGTGGCCTCGTGGAGACCGTCCAGCGCGCCATCGACTCGTTCCCCGGCCACGCCTTCGCGGGGCGGCTGGAGTGTGAGGGGGAGGAGAACACGGACATGTGGCGCGTCGTGGTTCGTGACGGCCGTGCGGTTCGGGTTGAGCCCCGGATCGTGTGGCCGGATGAGGAAGAGGCGGGTGCGTGATGGACGGTCCGATGAGCGACGAGACCCTTGCGATGATCCGACGAACCTGGGACGGCGTTGACTCCGGCGCGTCCAAGGTGACCGTGACCAACAGCAGCACGCCGGGGCAGTTGCTTCATGCGCTCTCGTGTGCGCCGCGGGATGTGCCCCGGCTGCTGGCGGAGGTTGACCGGCTCCGTGTCGAGAACGCCGACCTACAGACCAAGACCACCCGGTACCTCGACCGCATCGACGTCCTCGCCCGCAAGCACTCCCGCGCCGTCGCCCGTGAAGGCGTCCTCCGTCAGCAGCGGGACCAGGCCGCGGCTCAACTCAAGCAGCTCCGCAGCGACCTCGGGAAGGCACTCGACCGCGACAAGGGGCAGAACCATGACTGATCCGATGACCACCGAAGAGCTGGAGGAATTCTTCGCCAGCACCCCCGAACACAAGGGCGGCCCGCTCTGGTCGCTGCTCGACTGGAGCCTCTGGGGCGCGGGTATGGGCGACGTCTTCCGGGAGTCGCTCGCGGACGTCATGCTCGCCGCCGTTCCGGACAACGTCCGTGCGCAGGCCGAGGCGATCATGGCTGAGTTCATCCGGGTCCGGGGGATCGAGAAGACCGGTGTGACGGTCTACCAGGAGCAGTGCGCCGAGTTGGAGCGGCTCCGCGCCGAGGTCGAACGGCTCACTGTGCTGGAGTCCGGTGAGCAGAAAGCATGGGCGAACGCCGGTACCGAGCGGGACCGGGCCCGGCAGGACGCGGTGTACTGGCGGCGGCAGGCCGACCGGCTCCGGGGCGCGTGGGAGTCGGCGCGGCGCGGCCGCCGTCGGGAGCGGGCCCAGCGGGTCGAGCGCGAGGTTGAGCGGGACGACGCCCTCGCCGAGTTCGGCGCCGAGCGGGAGAGCAACGACGCGCTGAGGAAGAACCGCGACCAGCTCGCGGGCGAGTTCCGCGTTGCGCGTGAGGCGCTGGCCCGTGTCCGCAGCGAGGCCGACGAGTTGCGCGGCGGGTGGCAGGCGGCCGACCGTGACCGGCGGCAGCTTCGGGAGCAGCGGGACAAGGCGAACAACAGCGCGCGCGACAGTCGTGCCGAGCTGGGCAAGGCCCGCGAGCAGATCGAGTTCGTCCGGTCGTTCGCTGAGCGGCTCGCCCGGTCCGGTGACCCCGCCAGTGCCGAGGCGGGTCGGAGGCTGCTCGACATCGTGGGGCCGGTGACGGTCGCGCCGGGCACGCCGGCGGCGATGCAGGCGTGCCCGCACCGCGATTTCGACGACCCGACGCGGTGCCTGCTCTGCCACCCGTAAAAGCCCGGCCGGCCGCTCGCAGGGGCAGCGGCCCGGCCCCCTTTCGGAAGGACACCCCCATGACCGACCGCGACCGCATCACCACCACCCTCGACCTCGTCCGCGAAGGCATCACCGACGGCGACCACCACAAAATGTGGCTCATCGACCAGATGGTCCGCGCCCTCACCGGCTGCCCCATGGTCGAACGCACCGCCACCGACTACCGCGGCGACACCTACACCTACGAGGCGCGGGGCGAGTCGGAGGAGTACCTCCGGTTCGTCGCCGAGTTTGAGGACGGCGAGGACGGGCCGCACACCTACGAGTGGGATGAGGGGATCGCGCCGTGAACGACGTCGCCGAACTCCGCACCGCCGCCAAGCTGATCCGCCGCCGCGGCACCGAAGCCACCCCCGGCCCCTGGCGCCGGCCTCTCGACGTCCGCCACAAGGACGTCGTCCAGGCCGACCTCCCCGACGGTGAGCGGCCCCAAGTCTGGCGAGGCGGGATCGACTCGGACGGCCGCCGCGAACGCGTCACCGTCGTCCGCGTCCCCACTCTCGACCTGACCGGGCAGCACATCCGTCAACGGGCTGGCCGCGACCTCGAATGGATCGCGCTTATGGACCCGCGCGTCGCCGACCACATCGCCGGGTGGCTGGAGGCTGCGCGGACGATCTGGAGTCCGCCGCGGCCGCCGTTGCCAAGTGGGGTGAGGTCGAGCAGCTCCAGTACGCCGACTACATCGACGAGCCCGACTCCGTCCGCCGCGCCCTGGACCTCGCGCGGCTCATCAACGGGACCGCATCATGACCCCCACCCACGAAATCCTCGCCGCCCTCGACCTCACAGGCGTTGACCACGTCAACATGCGCTGGTCGGGAGTGGACGCCACCATCGTCTACACCCCCGACCGCGCCGAGTTCGAACGACGCCAGATCGAAGGCCACCCCTCCGTGACCCGGCTCGACTGGCTCAGCCTTCTCATGAACCTGCCGCACGGGCACCCCGTCCCGTTCTCATCGTTTCGGCCCGCCGAACATCGCGACCTGGACCGGATGCCGCTCGGGACGGTGGACATCACTCCGGCCGGGTTCGTGCGTCGACTCACCCACCCGCTGCACGTGGAGCTCGCGATCGTCCACGGGCACCAGTGGAAACCCGGCCTCGGCCGCGCCAGCCGCTTCGCACCGTACTGCCGCCGCGCGCTCGTCCTCGCCGGGAAGCCCAAGCCTGCGGTCCTGCAACAGGCGGCCATCGTCGCGGACTTCTACAGCATCGGGCTCATCGTCAACGAGGCCCGCGGCCCGCGGGTCGTCGTCCGCCCCGACGACTTCACGAAGTACTGGCACACGCCGGCGGGTTGGAAGTTCCTCGAAGAGGTGTATCAGCGTGCCTTGGGTTGCGCGCGTCTCGTTAACGGGACCGCGCCGTGACCACCCAGCCGAGGCCGCGGGTCCTCGAAGGGTTCGCCGGTGCCGGCGGCCTCTCCGAAGGCGCCCGGATGCTCAACCTCGGCCCCACCCTCGGGTACGAGATCCACCCGAACGCGTGCGCCACCGCCACCGCGGCCGGGCATGCGCGTGTCCGCGCGGACATCCGCACCCTCGCCCCGGCCGGGCTGGAGGGCTTGGAGGGGTGGGTATCCGGGCCGCCCTGCCCCACCTACTCCGCGTCAGGGAAACGCACAGGCCGCAGCGACCTCGACATCGTCATCGGCGGCGCCCAAACCCTCTTCGCGCAGACGTCCGCGGACGCCCACACGGCCACCTACAGGCAGGTGGCGGACGAGCGGTCCGCGCTGGTGCTGGAGACGCTCCGGTTCGCCCTGGGCATCGAGGGCCTGCAATGGATCGTGGCCGAGCAGGTCCCGGCCGTCGAGCGGATCTGGTGGGAGTTCGCTGCGTCGCTCGCCACGGCGTACTGGGAGTCGTGCGATGTGATCACGCTGCGGGCGGACGATTTCGGTCTCCCGACCCGCCGGACTCGCCGGTTCCTGGTTGCGGCGCGGGAGTACACGCCGGACTTTTCGGGGTTGCCGATCCGGTCGTGGTGGTGGACGGGGCGGAACCGTGAGCCTGAGGTGCTGTTGCCGCAACTGTGGACGCCGTTCCCGCGTGTGAGCATGGCGGCCGCGCTGGGCTGGCCGGCGGGGGTGCGGGTGAACACCCGCGGGGCGCGCAAGACGGCGGGCGGGAACGAGTTCTCGGCGGACGGTCCCGCGCCCGGATTGACTTACACGGCCAGGTCGTGGTGGCGGACGGACCTCGGCTCGGTCGACGGGCGGCTGGAGCCGTGGCAGGCGGGTGTGCTGCAGGGGTTCCCGCCGGACTACCCGTGGCAGGGATCCCGCACCTCGCAGTTCCAGCAGGCCGCGGACGCGGTGCCGCCGCTCATGGCCGCCGCGGTGCTCGGCGCCGCGACCGGGCGGCCATGGCAGGGCGCGGTGTGGGAGCGCCTCGACCAGCTGCACGATGCCGCACAACCTGCCGCGGCATAACGGAAGGGCCCGCACCCCGGACAGGATGCGGGCCTTCTCGTGTCGGGTTCACAGCCAGCGCTTGAACCCGCCGTCGTCCGTCGGCTCGATGAACACCATCATCCCGGTGGAGCACTCACGGTCCACCTGGCACGACTCGCTGGGGCACCACGCCACCCGCTGCACCGACAGCAGATCCTCGGCCACCAGCAGCCCGAGGTCTCGCACCGACGTGGAGCCGCAGGAGTAGCAGGTGGTGAACGTGCCGTCGTCCGGGCCGTCAGCTTGGGCCGCGGCCACGAGGTTGATCTTCATGTGTTCCTCTTCTCTCCGGGGGTTGGGGTCTGGCGTCACGCAGGCCGCCCCGCCACGGGGCAGCGGGGCGGCCAGCACGGCGTCACACCTCGTCGTCGGACCGGGCCCGCCGCAGCCGCCGCCGCGCGTCCCGCCGCGCCTTCTCCTGATCCGCGGCGCGCTGCAGCACCAGCTCGATCTCCAGCCGCTGCCCCGCCGCGGCCTTCTCCTCCGGCGTCACCGCGGCCCGGTCGGCTTCGATCGCGGCGATGAGCGTGTTCACGCGGGCGAGCCGCTCGTTGTGGTCGGCCCGCGCGGTGCGGTGGTTGACCAGGTAGCAGGCGGCGCCGCTGATGGTGAGCTGCGCGTCGGTCCCCTCGATGAGGAGGCGGGCGGCAGCGGTTTCGGTGATGAGTCCGTCGTCGACGCAGGGGCCGAGGAACTCGACCAGGTCGAAGAAGCTGGGGGTGATCATGTCGCTCCCGTTCGGGTGGAAGGCTTGGCGCTCCGTGGGACGGCCCGACCGAGGCCGGGCCGCCCGGACGCAACGTCAGCCCATGCGCGGCGGCACCAGGTCCGGCCGCACCTGCCGGAGCGTGGACAGCCACGTCGTCGGCGCGATCCGGTACACCGTCCGCGCCGCCTTGCTCGCCTCGTCGGCGCGCCAGTCCGCGATGTCCGCCTGCAACCGCGCGGTGATCCGGTCGGCGACCCGGACCTTGACGTCCACGTCGCTGGCGGCGGCGAGCTCCATCATCTGCCGCACGTCGGCCGCGTCCAGCTCCCCGCAGATCGCGTCCAGCTCGGCCCGGTTGAGGGGCGTGCCGGCGGGCGGGGCGGCGAGGAGCGCCGCGACGAACCCGGCGTCGGCGGTCGCCTGCCGTCCGCGGTCGAGGTCGGTCGCCCAGAAGCGGCGGCCGGTCTGGTGGGTGACCTCGACCCGGCCGTTCTTGCTGTAGTACGTCCAGGCGCCGTCGACCGACTTCGCGCCGTAGATGGCGGAGCGGTGGGTGACGACCTCGACGGGGGTGAGCTGGGCGGTGGTGGTCATGATGGGTCCTTCCTGCCCCCGGTTGGGGGCGGTCGCGGGTCTGACTTCCAGCCCCGCCCCGGACACTGCGTTCCGGGACGAGACAGGCCGTCAGCCCCCGCTCACCTCGTTGTCCTCGACGATCAGCACCCACCGGTCGCCGGGGTCCTCGCCCTGCGCGTCGATGACGCCGTCGAGGACGTGGTCGAACGTGAAGTGCTCGAACTCGGGCGCGTAGTGGCGGCCGTCGACCGGCGCCGCCAGCTCCACCTGAACGAACGCGCCCTTCTCCAGGAACGCCTGGAGGAGGTACCGCATCCACTCGACCGAGTTGTAGAACTTCTCGGCGCCGTTCCACTTGATGGCGGTGCCGTCGTCGGTCGGGACCCAGTTGCACCAGAGGCTGGGCTGCTCGGGGCCGGGCGCGTTGCCGTTGACGATGTCGTTGTCGGGGCCCTGCCCGGCGTGGCCGCTGCCGGTGAAGTAGGGGCCGTTGTCGCGGTGCATGCGGCGGGTGTCGGCGAACCGCTTGAGGTAGGTGATCTCGTGGGGGTTGAGCGGGGGGTTGATGGTGATGTGGCCGGTGAAGTCGGTGGTGTAGCCCATGCGGTTGTTCCTTTCTCGGGGGTGGGGCGCCGGGTCTGGCGTCCTGTACCGGGCCCGTGCGGGGTGTGGGCCCGAGGCGGGGCGTCAGGCCGCGTGGGCGCGGCGGCGGATGCAGGTCTTGGCGTGGGTGGCGTTGCGGTACGCGGCGTGCGCGTCCCGGTACGCCTGGACGGCGCGGGCGGCCCGCGGGTCGCGTTCGACGGCGGTGTTGAACGCGGCGTTCAGGACGTAGCCGAACCGGGCGGCGGCGGGCAGGGCGGCGACGGTGCGGAGGTGGTTGGCGGCGGCGGTGAGGGCGGTGACGGCGCACCACTCGTCGACCTTCGCGGCCTTCCAGTCGGTCTCGATCTCGGTGATCTCGTCGAGGGTGAGGAGGCCGTGGAACGCGTGGTCGTCGGAGAAGAGCGGTTCGTCGAGGTCGAGGATCACGGTGGGTCCTTCCTGGTCAGGCGGCCAGCAGGGTGGCTGCGGCGCGATGGAAACATCCGTGCTTCCCACGGAGCCCTGCGGCGCACGAGCACGCCTGGGGGGCGGTGAGGTAGGTGGCGGTGCCGTCGGAGGACACGGCGCGGAAGACGCGGCGGCCGCGGATGGGGATGATGCCGCCGTCCGCGATGAGCTCGCGGGCCTTGACGAGGGTGGCGGGCTTGATGCCGGCGGCGCGGGCGGCGTTGTCTTGGCGCTCCTTGCGGGCGCAGGTGGGGCCGATGCCGCGGGCGACGCTGCGGGGGTTGGTGAGGGTGGCGTGGCAGCCGGGGCGGCGGCAGGTGGCCGTCTTGGGGGTGGTTGCCTTCGCCATGTCTCTGTCTCCTCGCTGTCGTTACCGCGTAGGAACAGAGTAACCCACAACCGTGTTCCTACGCAATAAGTTGTGCGAAGATTCCCCGTAGGAACACGACACAGAGAAGAGACACCATGACCGACCCAGACGACGCAGCCGGCCAGACCTACATCACCCGGTTCCGCGTCCCGCGCGTCATGTGGGAGGCATACGGACGCGTCGCCGAACGGATCGGCGTCACACGCTCGGCCGACCTCCTCGACCACATCCGCGACGTCATCAATGCGCACGGCGACGAACAGGACCTCGCCGACCTCGCCAGAGCGGACCGAGAGCTATCCGAACGACGCGCCCGTAAAGGCGGCCGTCCTCCGAAGAGCGGCCAGCAGTGAGTGAGTTGGTGGATTTCCTCCGCGCGCGTCTCGCGGAGGATGAGGAGGCGCGCGTGCGGCGGCCGCGTCGTCGGCCGCGCCCTGGCGCCTGACCGTCGAGCAGGACGACTTCGACGGTGACGTACTAATCGGGTACACGGTGCTGCGTGACGCCGACGGGCTGGAGATCTCCAGCGACCGCGCCGACTTCACCGAAGAGGAGCTGACGCACTTCGCGCGGTTCGACCCGGCCCGCGTGCTGGCCGAGGTCGAGGCCAAGCGACAGATCGTAGACATCCACGAGGGCCTGCACTCCTGCGGTGCCGCCGACTACGACAACGCCGACCCGTGCCCAACGCTGCAACTCCTCGCGCAGGTGTACGCCGGCCACCCCAGTTACCGGAAGGAATGGCGGCCGTGAGCAACGACGACAAGCCCGTCCACATCCCGCCGTCGGTGTCGCTGCCCGACCTCGCGCCGTGGGAGCGGCACATCTGGCGGACACCGGACCTCACGGTCGAGGAACGCCGCGCCGCGATCCTTCTCGTCCGGCTGCAGCGCGGGGAGCTCACGGACACGGGTGAGGTGCTGGCTCTCTACCATGCGCTCGGGAACATCCTGAGGAGGCTGCCGTGAGCGACGGCGCACGAGAGTGGCGCATCGACCCGAGGACCCTCGACATGGAAGACCAGCACGGGGAGCCGCCCGGCGGCTTCACCCCGCAGGAATGGGGGCGGCAGAAGTGGGCGCCCTGCCTTGTCTGCGGAACGCGCGTCAACGTGTCCCTCATCGTCATCCCGCACAACGACGGAGGTGCACCCACCTACCAGGCCGGGAGCTGGGCGTGCCCGCACGGCTGCCCGTCACGCCCGGCCTCCGAGGAGGGGGCGGTCAGATGAGCGACGTTGCGGAGATGGCCGCATGGTTGCGTGCGCAGGTCGAGGCCGACCGAGCGGCAGCGCTCGCAGCAACGCCCGGCCCCTGGACAGTCGACCGCTACCAGCCCAGCGAGATCGGTCCACTTGACGACTGCGGGCGCCCCGACTGCGCCCGCATGATGGCCCGGACGATCGAGGTCGATGACGACGACGTCCCCCAGCCGTGGCGCGAGACAGCGGCGCACATCGCCCTGCATGACCCGCAGGACGTGATCGCCGACGCTGACGCCAAGCTCGCCATCCTCGACGAACACGCCACCACCAAGACCTACGCCGTCGGGGAAGACATGCGGCGCGTGCGAATCGACGTGTGCGAAACGTGCAGGAACAAGCGCGGCGTCCCGTGCGCCACCGTCCGGCTGCTCGCGCAGGGCTACCGGCACCGCGACGGATGGCGAAAAGAGTGGGCCACCTAGCCACCGGGATACAAGACTCCGTAACCGGCCCGTGGCACACTGCCACGCATGGCGCCCACCCTCGACCACATCCCGCAACTCGCGCCCGGGGTCCCCGCCGCGCCCGTCATCGACATCTACTGCTGGTCCTGCGGGGACCCGCGCACGTTCGAGGACCGTCACACCGACCAGGTCGGGGCGAGTCCGCTCGATACGTGCACGCGCTGCGATCTGGTTGTCCACATGGTGTGCACGGACTGCGGGGCGAAGTACCGGCCGCAGTCGCAGATCCGCACCCCGTCGTGGCTGCGTTAGGAGACGCTCGTGGCAGATGATCCCCCGAAGTGCCGTCGCTGCAACGGGATCGGGACGGTGCTTGACGAAAAGAACCGGCCGGTGACGTGCCCGGCATGTAAGGGCACCTGCACGGAGTAGTGGCGGTAATCGTCCTGCGCGCCGCCGTTCCTGTCGGGGACGATGGCGGGATGGACGTCGAGTACTACACCGTCAACAAGCCGGGCGTGATCGTGCCGGTCTCCCGTGAACTCCTCCTCGACCACGGCCTGGTCGAGCCGACGCCTGTCGAGCGGGCGGAGCGGGAGCGGCGTGCGGCCGAGTGGCGGCAGCGGGCGGAGGAACACGAGGCGCGGCGCGCGGCCGCACGGGAGGCGCTCGCCGCGATCACGGCCCCGGTCGCGCGGATCGTCCTGGACCTGCACGTCGAGAACCCGCGGGGTGAGTGTGGGGGTGACGACATGGACGGGTACGACGCGGAGTTCCCGGAGTGGCCGTGCCGGACGGTCGAGAAGGTTGCGGCGCACTACGGCATCAGCTTCTGAACGCGAAAACGGGCCTCAGGCGCGGTTCGCACCCGCGTTTGATCCCAAGGCCCGTCTTCGTTTTCGAGAAGAACTCCCAGCTCAGGCTGGGTGTCCGACGTGTGTGGCCTTCCCGGGCCACAGCTTCTAGAGTACCCGGCCGCCCACCGCAAAACCGGTCAATTACCCGAGCGTGTCCGGGTCCCACCCCTCACGCCGGGCGGTGACCGTGTGCGTCGTGACGACCCGGACCACCCGCTGGCATCGCTCGTCCAAGCATGCGTCGCACACCACGACCTCCAGCTCCCCCGGCGTCTCATCGAACGCCGAGCCGTAGCCGGGGCTGCCGCGGAACGTCACCCCGTCGCAGGGTTGGACAGCGGCGTCGCTGACGAACACCGCCTCCAAGACCCGGCCGCACGCAATGCACGGCAGCGCTCTCGCCGTCACCCTGCCTCCCGTTCTGCTTCCTCCAGCAACCGGACCCACGACCCGCGCGGCCACGACGCACCACACCGCGCCTGCCCCACCGGCCCCCACTCCTCGGAGTCCGCCGGCCAGTCCGGGTCATCTGCGGCCGCGGGCCCGTGGACGGGTACCCACCCGTCACACCACACCGCGCTGCTCGCGTCCGCACGCACCTTCAACGGCCCACCACAGTCCGGGCAATACACGTCCCGCAGCGGCACCATCGGCGCGTCATAGTCCGCCGCGATCCGCGCCCGCCCCACGATCGCGCGGAGCCTGGAGGCGATCCACTTCCCGGTGTCTTCGTCTTCGAGCGCGATCGTCACGAGCGTGGCGGGCGCCTTCCAGCCCTGATCGGCGAGCGCATGCCCGAGCTCGTCCAGGTCCCGGCGGATCTCGTCCGCGGCGTGCCACGCCTCGGTGACGGGTTCTCCCGGATCGGGAGAACCCCCGATGAGCGGGGACAGGGCACCGTCGGCGTCCCAGCCCGGGGATCCCGAGGGGATCGCGGCGCCGGCGGACGCGACGCCTTCGACGACGCGCTGTTCGACGCGGTGCAGGACCCACCGGCCGTGCCAGCACTTCACCCGTCCGCGGCGCTCCACCCGCTCTGGCTCGTTGCACGGGCACGGGTCGGGCTGCCAGCGGCGCACCTCCACCGGGACAGCAGCCGCGCGGCGGTTGGTGACCCCGAGCTGCGCGAGGAGGCCCGGCTCTTTCGTGACGTGCGTTGCCCAATCGAGCACGGCGACGGTGCGGTCCTGTGAGCGGCGCACCTGCCGGTACCGGGGAACCTTCTCGCGGGTGATGATCTCGCCGTGGAGCTGCCCGAGGAGTTCCCGGATGGTTTCGGCCGCGGTCGCGGGCTTCGGCTTCGGCTGGTTGGTCAACGGGCCCCCTCTTCGTCGGGCTGGCTGAACCCGCACGCGTTGCAGGTGAATCCCTTGGGTGGACTGCCGCCGCAAGCCGCACATGTCTGTTCGTGCAGGAGGCGGTTCTCGGACACGTTGAGCGCCTTCGCGAGGTAGGCGAGTTCGTCGATGGTGATCGCGCGGCGGCGCAGCCCGTTCCGTGGTCGCCCGGTCTCGATGTTGACCAGCACGCTTGCCGTGATGTCGGGGGCCCCGACCTGAGCACAGCGCCCGGCGAGTTGCTCGCGGGTCAGCCCGAGTTGTTGCCGAAGGGCCTTGATTCTTACCGCCGCGCATTCGCTTCGGGACATCCGATCCCTGCTCAACGGGCCCCCTTCACCTTCGTCTTGTCGATCGGCCGCTGCCCGAGGATCTCCGCCCGGTTCCCCGGCGTCCCCGGACCGGCCGGGATGCCGAGGATCCGGCAGCAGTGCCCGCAGCGGGGCAGCGCGAGCCGGGACCCCAGGCCGGGCCACGCCATCACCGCGCGGACCCCGCACCGGGCGGTGAGCGTCAGCGCATACATCCGCAACTCGTCGCAGGCGTCTTCGTCGTCGGCGTCGACCGCGTCACCGGGGACGGCGTGGAGGCGTTCCCATGAGGACGCGGTGGTGAGCCACCAGTGCCCGAGATTTCCCGGGTGCGGCATCGCGGTCACGGGGCATCGCCGCCCTTCCACGGGCCGACCGGCGGCAGGGACTGGATCGGCACGTCGAACGGTTCGCCGCGCTTGAGCTGGTTCAGCTCCAGATCCACCGTCTTGTGGCCCGCCTCGTTCCGAACAACCTGGGTGACGCGAACGAACCCGGGGGATCCGTCGTAGATTTCGATGCGGAGGGTTTCCTCAGGGTCGATGTCTTGCGCCCGGATCCAGGTGACGAGCGCGGCGTGCTCGTCCGGGGAGAGGCTGGTGAACGCGGTGTTGCGGACGTCGTACACGGCGAGCGGGTCGGTCACTGGGTCTCCTTGAGGGGGCGGACGGTCCAGATGTGGTGGCAGCGGTCGCAGTGGACGCTGACGGGCTCGTCGCCGCCGCCCGCCAGTTGAACGCCGGTGGACGTGACGGTGAAGTCGTGGCCGTCGGTGAAGCACTCCCGGCGGGCGAGTTCCGTGGCGGCTTCGTCGAGGGTGTAGCGCGGCTCGGTCACGGCGCCGCCTCCTCCGATGCACCGGCAAGGTGCGTGGCGAGATGCTGAGCCCACGCGCCGAACGCCTCACACCAGTGGGTGCGGAGCTGGTCGGCTTCGGGGGTTTCACCGTGGGCGGCGAGGGTCGCTTTGAGGTCGCAGATGATGCCTTGGCAGGCGGCCTTCCAGGTGTCACAGCTCACGCAGTCACTCATCGTGGGCTCCACGGCAGCAGCAGCCCGTCGTCCTCACGCCGTGGCACCAGATGCAGGTGCAGATGCCGGACCGTCTGCGTCGCCTCCGCCCCACGGCTCGTGATCAGGTTCACCGGCCCCATCCCGTCGGCGAGTTCCGCGGCAAGCGACATTGCGATGGCGGACACCGCAGGGGACGCGGCGAAGTCCGGGACGTGCTCACGCGGGACAACGAGAATGTGCCCGGTGGTGACCGGGCTGAGGGGGGTGAACGCGATGGCGTCGGCCCATGTTCTGACCACGTCGGCAGCAGCGAGCCCGGCGATGATGTCGCAGAACGGGCACGGTTCGGTCGCGGTAGGAGCGGGGGTGTGTGTGCTGTGGGCGGCGAGCGCTTCGGGCCAGGAGTAGCCGCACCGTCCGCATTCGCGTTCCAGGTGCTCGAATACGACGCGGGGCCGGCCGGGTGGTGGTAGTCGATCCAGCCGCGGCCGGCGGGGTTGTAGTAGCGGGTGTAGGCGCGACGTGGCGGCATTTGGGGCAGGTGGGGTTGTCGCCGGAGAACGGCGGCAGGTTGGTCATGGTGGTGGTCGTGTCGTGTGGGGGCGTGTTCAGGGATGTGCTCGGCGGGACGACGCCGTCGGGGATCTCGTCGGTATGTGGGGCGTGTTTCACGGGGTCGCCTCCGGCTGGTCGAGGGCTTCGAGGGTGCGGCACGGGTAGCCGGGCGGCGCGCCGCATCCTTCGCAGATGCCGTGGTTGACGCATGGAACGGGCGTGGACGCCTTGACGTGGGTTGTGCAGTCGTGGCGGACGTGGAGCTCCCGCACGCGCTGCACGGAGGCCTCGGCCTGCCCGAGCTTGCCGACGAGGTCGCGGAGCTCGCGGGCGTAGCCCTCGGCGATGCCCTTGTACCGCTGCTCGGCGCGCTCGATGGCGGCCTCGACGACGGGCAGCACCGCGTCCGCGAGGTCGCCCCAGAAGACGGCAGTGCCCTGCTCGTCTGCCCGCTTCCGAATCGCGTCGGCGATGCGGTCGCGGATCGCAGACTCGTCCGGCTCGGGCCGGGCGTGGTGTTCGGTGAGGGCCTCACGGACGGGCCTGCCGGTCAGGAGCGCCTCACGTATGGCGTCCCGTTCGTCGGTCACTGTGTCCCCTTCCCGATGCCCTTGGTGGCGAGCGCATGGAACCCGACAAGCAGGCAACCCGCCGCGAGGATCAGCAACGTGATCGGCCAGACGATGCCCGGCAGCACCTCACCGACGAGGCCGTACCGCGCCAACTCCCGCTCACGGGTACCGCGCCGTTCGGAATCCCACGCGAACCCCCTGATGACGGCGGCTGCTATGGCGAGGTAGCCGAGGGCTGCCAGGGTGATCCAGAGTCCGGTCACGAGGTCTCCTCGGTCAGGTCCACCGCCGGGCCTCCGCCGGGCGGCACGGCGTCCGCAACATGCAGACGGTGCCCCTCCGCCCGACCGCACCAGCAGTTCCCCGCGCCGCTGTACGGGCTCCGCTCGTACGGGTGCGCCACGATCCGGCCGTCGCGGGAGTGCTCCACCGCTGCTTCACGATCGAGTCGCGGTCGAGACGCACGACGGCGAGACGCACGAACGACGCACGGAACTCGGCCTCGGTGAGGTGGCCGGCGAGGTCGTCTCCGATGCGTTCGACCTCACCGAGCGGGTCGTCGATCGCATGGTCGAGGGTGCGGGCGATGCCGAGGAACGCGACGCCGTGCCGGTACCGGTAGTACCAGGTGCGGCCGTCGCGGAGGGTGCCTTCGTACTGAGCGGGGCAGGCCATGCACGTCTGGGTGTAGGTGGCGACGAGGTCGCCAAACCCGGTCACGGGGTGTCTCCTTCGAGGCGGTCGGCAAGCGCCGGTGGCATGGTGTGCACGGCTCGTCCGTGATCGGCTTGTCGCACACGTGGCAGATGCCGCGCAGGTAGTCGGTGACCGCGTGGACGAACTCGTAGTCCTCGGGGTCGTCCGGCGGCCATAGGGCGAGGATCTCGACGGCGGCCTCCTCCCGCACGCGCCGCTCGTGGACGGGGAGGACGGCGGCGAGGATCGCGCGGGTCGCGCGGTCCATGAACACGCGGCCGCTCACCTGCCATGCATCGACCCCGATCTGAACCAGGTCGTCCGGCACATCCTGCCGGGGCTCGGTGGGCTCGGGCACGGTCGTCTCCTCCGGGATGCGGTCGGTGCGGGCGGCGATGAACGCCTCGATGCTCTGCCGGCCTATCTCTCCGGCGGTGAGCGGCACGGGGTCGGCGGGCAGGTCGTCGGGGATGCGGTCCCGGAACCACGCGAGGTCACGCTCCTCGGGTTCGGGCTCGGCGTGCGGCCAGTCGTCTTCGGGCCACCCGTCCGGCCTCGTGGAGCACGTCGTCGCGCCGGGCGGGTGGAACCAGATGTGCGGGTTCGGGAGCCTCGCGTCGAGCCAGTACGGGGCGAACACGATCGGCTTCCCGCAGTGCTTGCACACGGCCTCACGCGCCGCCGCGGACTCAGGCACGGGTCACCTCCTCGCGGGTGATCCACAGCAACCCCTCGTCGTCCGGGGCGGCGCCGCGCTCATGCACCGCCCACGTGGTCGACGTCGCGGACCCGAGCGCGCTGGGGCTGACCTCGGTGGCCACGAGGTCGTCGTTGTCGGTGCCGTCGTTCTGGAGGGCGGTGAGCGCGCCCTCCAGCGAGGTGCACACGGCGACGCGGCGGCGGCCGTCGGCGGGGTTGTCGTCGAAGAAGATCACTTCGGCGATGAACACGGCGTCGATCTCAGGCACGGGTTCCTCCTTGTTGAGGTGCTGCTCGTACTCCTCGAACCACTCCGTTGGGAGCAGGGCGATGCAGTCGGCGCAGCCGCAGTCGTCTGCGTGACGGCCGGGCCCGTGGTAGCACGGACCGTCATAGCGTGGCCCTGAGATCGCCTGTGCGGGCCGGGGATGGTCCGGGTGTGACTCGAGTGTGTGTCCGGGGCTCACAACACGCCTCCGGCGTCCTGGTGATCGCCCGGCGGGGTCTGCTGCGGTCCGGGACAATGCCACGGGTACGGAATCTCCGCCGACGGGATCAGGTCACACGCCGGGCAGTCCTCCGCGTTCCCACCCACATGCACCGGCCGCGGCCCCTGCTCCACACGCCACCGCTTCGCGGCCTCCACATTCCGGGCGAGGTTCTCGGCAAGCGCTTCAACGTCCTCGGTGGTGAGCTTGACCAGGTAGCCCTTCCGCCACCGGCGGTCGACCCCGAAGATCAGCCAATGGTCGTCGCCAGCGCGGCCGACCGTCGGACTCACAGCGGTGATGTTCGACCAGCGGAACCGGTCGACCCAGCGGGCGAGCAGCGCGGGCAGGTAGCGGATCACCGGGCCTCCTCGGTGCGTGCGGTCCACCACGGCCCACGTACATCAGGCGCCGGCCGAGTTCGGCGCGGACATCGACCAGACGCGGCCGCGTGAATGTGTCAACGGCACAACCGTCACGGCGGCTGCCGGGGACGGGCCACAGCTCCGCATACCAGTCGGCGTACCGGCCGAACACGAGCCCGACCTGGTCACCATCGACGACGATGCGGTACCCGGCGTCGCCGAGCGGGGACAGGACGAGTTTCACAGGGCATCCTTCGGTTCGTCCGCGAACAGCCGCACCGCGGCCGTCCACGGGTCGTGCAGATCGGTGAGATGCGCGAGGCGGGCGAGGACCACGTCCTCCTCAACCCGCAACCACCTGTGGTTCCGGTACATCACGTCGTGCTCCGACCGGTCCTCGGACGGCGGCGGCTGCACCGACGACAAAGGCGGGCTGCTGCGCTCCGGACGCTCCGGCGGATACCGCACCACCTGCAGGCGAGACGGCACCGCGCCCCCGGCCGCGAACGAACGACGGCCCATCAACGGCCACGGCAACGGACTCACGCCGCACCCCCCGCCAACGCACGCAGCTCCCGCTGCGCCACCTCCGCCGCCTGCGCACGCTGCGCCGCATTGAGGTCGAGCGCGTCCAACACCCGCTCCAACACCGTCACGTACGAACCGGCGATCTGCTCATACACCGCCACCACGCGTTCGCTGACGCCGGCGTCGATCGCGGCCTTGCTGACGCGCGCGAGATGCTGACGCTCGGACTGGTAGAGAGTGATCCACGCGCTCGGGACCGCGCGCCGCTTCGTCTCCGTCCCACCCCCGGACTCGGTGAACGGCTTGTCGACCTCCTCAACCACACCCCACACCACCTCTTCGCGCTCAAGGTCGGCGACGACGGACGCGAGCCACGCCACGTGCCCCGCGGTGCGGTGAACCTCTTCGAGGAGCGCCTGCCCCGGGTCGACCTCACGCGGCAGCCCGTACGTGACGACCGCCGCACGCGCCTCCTCCACCTGCGCGGCCCTACGGTGCGACACCGTCGACCCGCCGTGAAGCTTGCACCGCCCCGTCCCGGCATGATCGGTGCCCCACCCCGCCGGCCGGTGGCACACCTTCCCCGACCCGTCCCGCCGCCGACCGTGGCAGTGGTTCTTCTCGCAGTCCTCCAGGTCCGGCGCAGTGTCACGACCAGGTTCCGAAGAGTCGCTTGTCACGACCGTGCACCGCCCTCCGGCGCCACCGAACCCACCGGCAGGTGCTGACACCCACACGCCTGGATCGCCTTACCGAAATCGCGGCACAACTCCGCATCATGGCCACCGCCATCGATGTCGATGCCGGCGCGGACCATGTCCGCCTCCACGTCCGCGGCACGAGCACAAGGTGGACAGATCATCGGGAACTCCTGTTCTTGAGAGGGCCGACCGCGTTCCGCAGGTCCCGCACCTGCTCGCCGCGGGCGAGCATCCGCGCGGTCGCGACGAGGGTTTGCGGCCATGTCCATCCGGCGGAGTGGCAGTCGGCGAGGGCGCCTTGCAGTTCGTTGGGGTCGATGTCGGGTCGGGTGGCGGTTGCGAACGTGATGAGGGCGGCCATGGCGGGCTGCGCGGCCGGGGCGGTCACGTGAACTCCAGCGGCGCTTGGGCGAGGCGCTTGGCGGCGGCTTCGGCGTAGGGCTCGTGCGCCTCGACCCCGATTGCGCGGCGGCCGGTGAGGCGAGCGGCTTCGAGGGTGGAGCCGCTGCCGGCGAACGGTCGAGGACGAGGGCGCCGGGCGGGCAGGCGTACTCGATCAGCGGGGTGAGGATGCCGACAGGCTTCTCGGTCGGATGGATGCCGCCAATGCGGTGCATTGACCGGACACGCAGCACGGAACGCATGAGCGCCGTGCCATCCCGGACGTCGTCCGATGCGCCTCGCGACCCGTACTGATTCGGCGCGTTTCCCTGACGGCGGATCACTCGTTGCGGCGTCCCGGTCCTCTCCCGAGGTGTCGCCTTGTGCTGCTCGCGCCAGTTGCCTCGATACCAGTGCAGAGCAAACTCATGGACGCGTCGGAAACGATCAGCCTGAAAGCCTGGCCCGTTGTGCTTCTCCCACACCACGTCCTGTGAGAGGCGCCAGTCCGCGAACTGCTCGCGGCGGTCAAGGAACATGCGCATGCTGCCACATGGACCGCGTGACGATGGCGGCGATGTCGGGCCAGCCGTCGGGCCACCGGTCCCATGCCAGCGCGGTCTCGGCGTAGGGAGGGTCGGCGACCACCAGGTCAGCGGTGATGTCGAGGGCGGGCAGCACGTCGCGCATGTCGCCGACGTAGAGGGTGATGTGGTCGTCTCGGTAGTAGTGGTTGGTCACAGCAGCTCCAGTTGCTGCGGGCCCGCGGGGGCGGGCGTCGGTTTCGGGGCGGGTGGCCGCGGCTGCGGCTTCGCCTTGGGTGGGGCGGTCCAGGGCGTGACGGTGGCGTACCGGCGGGCGAGGATCTCGATGCGTTCCGCGCGCGCTGTTCGCGGGGCTGAGCGGTCACGTGACGGACGATCAGCTCCACTGCCCGCCACGGGTCGGCTTCGCGCCTGCAATCGCCGCAGCGGCCGATCTGGGCTTCGTGGTGGCACAACTGGACGGCGTCGGGGGTGGTGGTGGCGCGAGCGTTGTGGTTGTTCACCCGGGCCTGGAGGGTCGCGGGCCGCGGGGCGGGGATGTGGAACGGGTCCCGCTCCGCCGCCGCGAGTTCGAGCGCGTGCTGCTGTTCGGCCGGGGTCATGCGGGCCCAGCAGTCCGGCCCGACCCGGCGGCGCCTCGCGAGGTCGTCAGTGAGCGGGCGGCCGCACTCACGACAGTTCGGGTCGACGGTCCGGATCGTCACAGCACCCGCCCCCTCGGAGTGATCCGGACACCCCGGTGCACGGTCGGCGCCGACGCGGCCTCCATGAGCCGCTGCAACGCGATGAGTTCCAGCCGCCGCACCTCGGCGTACCGATCCGCGGAACTGGCCGCGAGTGTTTCGCCCGGCGACGTGCGCCGCACCGCGTCGAGCGCGGCGTCCCGGACGCGTAGGAGACGCTTGGCGCGCTCGTCGGTGTAGTCCTCGCCCCGTTCGACCCAGGTGACGAGCGCGCGCGGTCGCGGACGTGGACGAGGTGCCCGTCGCGGACGATCCAGCCGTTGTGCTCGAACCGGCGGAGCGAGCCGCGCACGGCGGTGCGGATCTTTCCGCGCGGGATGTGGTTGCCGGTCTGGTGGTGCTGCCCGGTTTGGGGTAGCAGGGCGGTGAGGGTGGTGCGGCGGACGGTGTCGAGGCGGAGCATGACGAGGGCGACGGCGACGAGGTCGCTGATGCCGCGGCGGGGCGGCCCGTCCAGGAAGAAGAAGTCGCCTCGGTTGTTGCCGCCGCCGTTGGCGCGCCAGCAGGGGCCGCACATGCGGTGGGTCGGGTCCTTCGCGGCGGAGCATTCAGGGCAGGTGCTGGTTTGGGGGTGGTTGGTCATGCGGGTACTCCGGTGGCGATGCGGTGGGCGTGGTGGGCGGCGCGGATGAGGACGGCTTCGCGTTCGGCTCCGGGGCCGAGGTCTTGGGTGGCGAGGCGTTCGGCTTTGTCTCGTTCGGTGCCGGGGCGGCTCATGAGGTATTCGCATGCGGCCCGGTAGGTCCACGGCTGCCCGTTGGGGGTGTCGCTGCCGGGTGTCCCGCCGTTGTGTTGATCTTGTTCGTCGGGCGGGGCCGTGGCTGGAGGGTCAGGTGCAGGGAAACCTTCGCCATCTCCTCCTCTACTCAGTCCTGATTCATCCTTCTCTTCCTTGGGGGGACGGTTTTCGTGCCCCATTCCGACGAAAACCGTCCCCCGTTGGGGAGGAAAACCGTCCCCCATTCCGGAGGAAAACCGTCCCCCATTTGGGGTACGGAAACCGTCCCCCATATCGGGGTTATCCACAGGGTTATCCACAGGCTCATGGGGGACGGAAACCGTGCCCCGTCCGGTGCCGTGGACCGGGTCGAGAACAAGCTCGTACTCCGCGTTGCGGCCCGGCCGTGC
Source organism: Actinomadura sp. CNU-125 (assembly GCF_001942465.1). Taxonomy (GTDB): domain Bacteria; phylum Actinomycetota; class Actinomycetes; order Streptosporangiales; family Streptosporangiaceae; genus Spirillospora. The sequence continues at coordinate 7,109 of NZ_MKJY01000299.1, read as the reverse complement.
CCGCGCCACAACCCGCACCGCACCCCGCCGCGTCAACGTCGCCACGGCGTCCTTCACCGCCTTGAACGACGCCTCCCGCGCCTTACGCGACTCCTCGCTGCCGTCGTCGTCGGGGACCCGCCGCCCCAGCCCGAACGCCAAGTCTTCACGGCCGCCGTAGTACCGGGGTCGGGCGTCACCGTCGCGGGTGCGCAGCGCCATGTAGACCAGCAGCCGGAACGGCCCGCCGGGGAGGGCACCCCAGTGGACGAACGCTGCTTTGACGTTCCCTGCGCCCATGTCGAGCGGCTCCTAGCAGTTCAGAAGAGGGTTGCTGGCGTGTGGTCGGGGTCGGGCGGGACGACCTCTTCGTGGACGGTCGGGCCGGCGCGGGCGACCCATCCGCGGATCTTGCGGCGGTGGGCCTCGCAGGCGAGGGCGGCGCGGTAGCGGACGTCTCCGAGGCCGCCGCGTGCCGTGTAGAGGACGGTCGCGGCGGCGAGGCAGGTGTCTTCGGCGCAGTGGGCCATCAGGTCCGGCCTCTTGCGGTGGGGTATTCGTCGGGCAGCGTCATGCCGGGGCGGCCGTTGACGAGGTTGGGCTTCAGGTGGACCTTGCACCCGGCTTCGCGGGCCTGGGCGACGATGCGGGCGACCCACTCGAACGGCGGCGCGAACGCGGGCACCGCCCCGTCGGGCTGCCGGGTCTCGGTCTGGGCGCCGATGACGACCCAGTCGAAGACGGACAGGTCCGTGAACTCCAGCGGCTCCTTCAGCGGTTCGAGCGACAGCCACTTCACGGCGCCGCCGTCGATCTTCCGGAAGGCGTCTTCGGCGATGCGGACGCGCTTCTGCTCGTCCACGCTCGTGCCGATCCAGGCGCCGGGCGGCATGTCGAGCCCGACGTACCGGCCGGGGAACTTGGTGAGGAGGATGTACTGCCACTCGGGCGACGCGAGCATCGCCTCGTGCACGCGGCCGATCCACTCGTCGGGGACCCACCGGCCGTACAGATCGGCCATGGAGCACACGAACACCCGCTTGTACGCCTCGTCGTCGGCGTGCGCCGCGGGGATGGTGGTGTTCGTGGGTGCGTCGAGGCGCTCCTCGTGGAACAGGGGCGTGAAGCCAGCCGGGTAGGCGTCGGGCCAGCGGGCGGTGATGGCGCGGGCGTAGCAGTAGTCGCAGCCGTGGAGGCATCCGGTGACGGGGTTCCAGGACCACTTCGCCCACGAGATGCCGTCGCGGTCTGCTGCGTGAACGTGGCTTTCCCGGCGGGCTTGGGGTAGGGGAATTCGCGGCCGTCGTGGGTGCGGAGCGTCAGCATCACGGGCGACGGCTTCGGCGTCGGGTCGGGGCGCGGCTGCGAGCGGAGCCGTTCCTTGCGCTGCCGGTCCGCAGCGTCGAGGGCGATCGACCCTGCACGCACTTGCTCGGCCAGGTCGGGCGCGTCTCGCTCGACGGCCTTAGCTTGGGCCACGGCACGGCCGGAGGCGCCGACTGCGTGTGCCGCCTTGGTGGCGGACTTCCGCTCGTACTGTGAGTGCAGATCTGCACTCGTTTTATCGCGTTCGGTAGTCGTCGGCTTCGGTGAGTCACCGATCGGCCTGCCGGTCCTCTGTGCTTCGGCGAACGCCTTCTCGTACTCCAGCGCCACCATGGCGCGCTGCCCGGGGTTGAGGTGCCGCCGGGCGAGGTTCTTCGACACGATCAGGTCGAGGATCTTCGGCTCGTCGTAGTGCGCGCCGAGCGTCTCGAACACCGCGTCGACGCCCGCGGCCTCGCACGCCCGATACCGGTTGCGGCCGTCGATCAGGACCGTCCGGTCATGGTTCAGGACGATCGGCTCGCGCAGCCCGTTGCGCTTCACGTCCATCACGAGCTCGTTGAACTCGTCGCCCTCGACGAGCGGGAACGCGTCCGCGAACGGGTGCACCTCATAGGGGCCGAGGTCTGCCATCTAGTTGTCCTTTCCGTGCAGTTCGCAGTGGCAGCCATGGCAGACCGCCAGCAAGTTCTCGGGGACGTCGAACGCGCCCCACGGCGGGTAGCGCAGGTGGTGCGGCTCGGTCGGCGGACGCTGACCGCAGCGCTCGCACGAGCCGCCGGCCCGCTCGAACACCTCGGCGCGGATGGCGAGGAACCGCGGGTGCCGCAGGTACTCCCGATAGCTGCGGTACGGGGCGTCGACGCCGGGCCGGGGCGGCGCGTAGTGGCGGGTCACGCGTCGTCCACGTCGAACAGCGCCAGGTCCTCGCCGACGTCGGGCAGCGCGTCCGGGTTCGACGCGGCGGGGCACGGGATCATGGCGAGCCGCTGCTCGTTGCTCGCGGCCATCCATTCGCGTTCCCGGCCGCGAATCTGCTTCAGCTCCGACTTCTGGAGGAACAAGCGCAGTAGGAGGCCGGTGAACTCGTCGCTGTCCTGTCGCCACCATGCGAGGCTCACGGAGCGGTTGCAGTTCTTGGCGCTCCTGCGTGCGGCCTGATCGGTGCCACTTCGCCACCGCGGCTTCGCGGAGGTCGCCACCAGGTACGCCCACTGAGCCTCGTCGCGGTCGAGGGCGGCGAGCGAAAGGTCGCGGTAGGCGGGCAGCGCCCGCTGCTGCTCGCGGACTGCGGCGAACCAGTTGATGCGCTCGGTGATGGCGAGGCGCTTGATCCCGGCGGGATTGCAGCCCATCGTGGACAGGCAGCGGAACAGGCCCGTGCGGGCGGCGATCTCGGACGCGAATGTCGGGCGCATCGCCCATTCGGTGATGGCGTTCGGGTCGTTGACGACGAACACTCCGGCGTTGCGGTCGACGTCGCTCACGTCCGCGTGGGCGCCGCTGACATTGAGAGCGGTTACGGTGGCGCCGCCGGGATGGGTCCACGTGGCGGGGCCGTCTGCGGCGTACCCAAGTGCAGGGAGTTGCTCGGACAGGTTGCCGACGAGCCGGTCGTAGGTGCCGGTCTGGATCTCGTGCAGACGGATGTGGATGGGAGCCCGGCATCCGGCGGCGTGGTAGGCGAGGATGCCGGGCGAGCAGGCGCGATGCCAGTCTTCGCCGTCCACGGGGGCGGCGTCGCCCGCTGTGAGGTCGTACCAGATGCCATGGCGGGCACCGATGAAGGAGATTACGCCTGCTTCCTGTCCGACGATGCTCGACAGGTAGTCGTGCTTGATGGGGGTCCGCCAGCTTCGCCCGACGTCCTTGTGCTTGGTCACTACGGGGTCTCTTTCCTGTCGGGGGTTGTGCGGTAAAGGGCGGCGAGGGTGCCGATGAGGCGCTGCATCAGCTCCTCGACCGTCGGTTCCTTGCGGTCGGGGCGGGCGCGTTCGGCTTCGAGGTCCCGCACCCGCACCGCGAGTTCGTCCATCACTGCGTCCACCTCCGGACCGGGATGCCGATGGCTTCGGCGGCGCGGACGCACTGGGAGGCGCCAGCGGATTGTCCGCGGATGAACGCGACGACCTCGTCCGGTCGGGTGGCGACCATGGCGGTGTTGCGGCGGGGCCCGGCACTGCGGCCGTAGCGGCGCCATTCGGCGGGGTGCCGTTCGGCGGGGATGCCTCGGAGGATGGCCCAGCGTTCGGCTATGGCGTCGGCGCCGGAGTTACAGGCGCCTGAGACGAGCACCATGTCGGGGTGTTCGGCGTGGAGCTGGTCGAGGGCGGCGTGGATGATGCCGTGCCCTTTCCACGTTCTCGACCCGGTAACGAGGACCCGGTACGGGCTGGTGGTGGTGTCCATCAGGTCGCGTCCCCTTCGGGCTGGGGCTTGCGGCGGGACGCGGGGCACCGCCCGGCGTTTCTGCGTCCGGCGCGGGGGTGGATTTGGAAGGTGCCGTCGAGGCGCAACTTGGCGCGGATGCCGCATTCGTGGCAGACGGTCCAGGTAACCCAGGTGCCGTTGTGGGTCTGGTATTGGCCGCTGCGGTCGGGGCGGGCGGGTGCGGTGGTGAGGCCGAGGACGTCGAGGAGGAGCGCGGCGTCGGGCTGCCGCTGGACGTAGCGGGTGGCGGCGGTGGTCTGCCATTCGGGGAGGGGTTCGTCGGCTCCGGCGGTGTAGTGGAGGCTGGTCATCTGGGTGGTGCCGTCGCCTTTGCGTGGGGTGGCGCGGCGGGCTCGGCCGGTGAGGTGTTGCGCGTCGGGTGGCAAGGGTCGGCGGGTCATGCCGTGGCTGCTTTCTTCCGGGTGGTTTCGTAGCGGTAGGCGGTGGCGCGTGACACGTGCAGTTGTCTCGCGGCGGCGGCGACCGTGTGCCCGGTGGTGCGTAGGTGGGCGAACTGTGTGCGTAGGGCGTCGGCGTCGGCGGTTGTGCGGTATGGGCGGTCGGATGGGTTGGTGGGGGCGGGTGGCCCGGAGGTGGGGCGTCCGGCGGCGGTCCAGCGGCGCCAGCATGCTGTGCGGTAGCCGTGGCCTTTGTGGGGGCCGGGTTGTCCGCAGCAGCGGCAGTGGATGCGGCGGCTCACGCGGTCACCTGCCAAACGCGGATGAGCGCGCCGGGCTCGGCGAGGGCACCGTGCTGCCCGGCGTAGGTCTTGCGGACGCGGCCTTCGATGATCTGGGAGTCGTCGGGCCACAGGACCGAGGTGAGGGCGTCGGATACGGCGCGGCCGAGGTGGTCCCAGTCGCCGGAGGAGCGGGTGATGGGCCAGGGGCGGCGGACGGTCTTGGGCGGGTTGAAGGTGAGGGTGAGGTCCATGCCGACGGGGCCGCGGTAGAGGCCGTGGTCGCCGGGTTTGGCGCCGCAGATGATGCAGGGTTTGGCGCGGCGGTCGTCTTTCTCGTTCTTGGCCTTGGGCGGTTTGGTGTGGGCGTGGTGGCCGGTGGCGTGTTCGGCGGCGGCGGTGACGAGTTGGCGCCAGGGCTTGAGGGTTTTGCCGTTGGAGTGGTAGCCGCGGCCGCTTTTGCCGTAGGAGATGCGGCCTTGTCCGATGGGGGTGCCGAGGACGGTGAAGGTGAGGTGGTTGGGGGTGGTCATGGCGTGGTGTCTTCCGGTGCGGTGGTGGCTTGGGTGGGTCGTCGGGTGGTGGCGCCGTAGGAGCGGCAGTCGGAGGTGCCGTTGGTGTCGTCGCCGGCGGGCCGGGGCGGCCGGGCCATGTCGAGGCATGTCCCGGCCGCGGCGACCACTGCGGCGGCGAGTAGGAGGAGGTGGGTGAGGGTCACGTGGTGGCCTGTTGGAGGTGGGCGCCGCAGGTGCCGCACCGGTGGCTGGTGGGCTCGGGTTCGGGGTTGGGGATGAGTTCGATGGTTCGGCAGCGGTACGGGTCGCGGCGGATCCGTCCGAGGCCCTCCAGCTGGCGGAGCTGGTGCGCGACGCTGCTCGTGGAGGACAGGCCGACCGCGTCGCCGATCTCGCGGATGGACGGCGGGTAGCCGCGGCGGCGGATGCCGTCGGTGATGACGAGGAGGATGGCTTCCTGCCGTCGCGTGAGGGTGTCCTGCTCAGGCATGGGTGGCTGCCTTGAGGTTGCGGCCGGTGTGCCGGCCGGGGTGGTGGGCGAACGCGGCGCGTACGGTGAGCCAGTTCGTCCAGGCGATGAGGAGGGCGGGGGCGCGGAGGTCAGGCATCGGGGTCTCCTGGAAAGCGCCCGTTGCCGGGCCCCTCACCCCCGATGGCCGGGTGTTCGCTGGTGTCGTTGCGGGTGATCTGGGTGGTGTGTCCGGCGACGCCGATGCCGATGGGCCCGGTGCCGAGGATGTTGTGGACGCGGTTCTGTTCGTCGGTGAGGGCGTCGTTCTCGGCCTGGTGGTGGGGGCAGGTGCAGACCGGGCTGCCGCAGTCGCCGTGCTGCGGCGGGTCCTGGAAGCAGGGCGTGACCGGCGGCGCGGCCGCCGCGGCGTTGCCGTTGAAGACGTCGACCTGCTCGGGCGGGAGTTCCGCCGTCACGTTCAGTAGGACGTCCTTCGGCTCGGGCGGGAGGGTGTGGCCGTGCTTGGCGCACCAGAGTTCGACGAGTTCGCGGTGCTGCTCGGAGGAGGTGCGGAACCCGGTGATCTCGCGGCCCTTGTCGGCGTGCTGCTGGTTGAGGAGACGGAGGTGGTTTTGGGCCTTCTCGACGTCTTCCTGCGCCTGGGTGATTTTGGCGTCGAGGGCGGGGAGTTGGGTTTCGAGGGTGATGGCGCGGGTCTTGTCGTGGACGAATTCGTCCCAGTTCTTGCGGATGGCGGGGGGCAGGTCGGTGGTGTTGTTGGTCATCGGTTCGTCTCCCCGTGGGTGATGGCGTCGGCGGCGTGCTGCGCGTCGGCCGCGAAGTGGATGAGGACGTCGAAGACGTTCATGGCGTGGGCGAGGGTGGCCTGCAGGTCGAAGCCGTGCGTGGCGCTCCGCGCCGGGTGGCCGGGCTCGGCACGCTCCACCGCCCGCAGAGCGGTCGAGCACACGTGGTAGCCGTGCTGGGTCAGCGCGTCGAAGTAGGCGGCGACCGCGTGCATGTCGTCGGCGGTCATCCCGGTCTGGCTGATGCGTTCGTTGGTGACGGCGGGTTGTTCGGCGGCGAGCGCGAGCCGGTCGGCGAGGGACTCGCTCACTGGGCACCGCCCACGGGCTCGACGTGGACGTCGGCGCCAGCCTGGTAGTGCCCGATGCCGGGGCGGGGCTCGTCGGCGATGTCCCAGTAGTCGACGATCGTGACGCCGTTCGGTCCGGTCGTCGGGCGGGAGTGGACCCGCCACCGGACGGGCTGACCGTGGTGGTTGGGGTCGGGGTCGCGGACGATGATGTCTCCCGCACGCAGGTCACGCGCGGGCCTTGAGATGATGTGCATGGCCGTGTCCTTTCGCAGTGGTTCGGCCGTGTGGGGCGGTGCCCCGGGCTCGACCCCCGGGGCACCGTTCTTGACGTCGTGGATGAGGCGGTCGGTGGCGTACCGGTTGGGGCGGGCGCGCACCAGCAGCGGTAGTCGTCGGGCTCCAGCCAGTCGGGCAGGAACTCGCACACGTGGATGTTGCGGCGGAGAAGCAGCCAGTCGGAGACGGTGAGGAGCGCGGACACGAGGCGGTACATCACGACGCACCGCCGATCAGGGACTGCTGCTGCTCCGGGCCATACGGGATCAGAGGCCAAAACCCCAAACACCCGTCAGCCTTGGCGTTCAGCGCGACCGAAGCCTGGCTGGTGAGCGTCGTCCACTACATCGTGCA
>NZ_MKJY01000298.1 GCF_001942465.1 Actinomadura sp. CNU-125 | reverse complement strand
GCGGGGCGTGCCGCCCTGACGGCCGAACGGTTCGTCGCCGACCCGTTCGGCGTCACCGGCCGGATGTACCGGACCGGCGACCTGGCCCGCTGGACGGACGGCGGCGTCCTGGAGTTCGCGGGACGCGCCGACGAGCAGGTCAAGATCCGCGGCTTCCGGATCGAACCCGCCGAGATCGAGGTCGTCCTGACCGCGCACGAAGGCGTGGTGCAGGCCGCCGTGATCGCCCGCGAGGACCAGCCGGGCGTGAAGCGCCTCGTCGCCTACATCGTCGGCGACGCCGACGCCGACGAGACGACCCTCCGAGAGTTCACGGCCGCCAAACTGCCCGACCACATGGTCCCGGCCGCGTTCGTCCGGCTGGACGCCATTCCCGTCACGGTGAACGGGAAGCTCGACCGCGCGGCCCTCCCGGCGCCCGACTTCGCGGGGCCGGCCTCCGGACGAGGCCCCTCCACCCCGGCCGAAGAGGTCCTGTGCGGGCTGTTCGCCGAGGTCGTCGGCCTGGACCGGGTCGGGGCGGACGACTCGTTCTTCGCCCTCGGCGGCGACTCCCTCCTCGCGATGCGCCTCATCGCCCGTGTCCGGTCGGTGCTGGGCGCCGAGGTGAGCATCCGCGACCTGTTCGCGTCCCCGACGGTCGCCGGGCTGGCCCGCGTCGTCGAGGACGGGTCCGCGACGGCGTCGCGCGCGGCGCTGACGGCGCGCGGGCGCCCGGAAACGATCCCGCTGTCGTTCGCGCAGCGGCGGATGTGGTTCCTCAACCGGCTGGAGGAGGCGGGCGCGGGCGCGGTCTACAACGTTCCGATGAGCCTGCGGCTGACCGGCGAGGTGGACGTCGCCGCGCTGGAAGCGGCGCTCGGCGACGTCGCCGACCGGCACGAGAGCCTCCGCACGATCTTCCCCGACACCGGCGGCGTCCCACGGCAGGAGATCCTCGCCGGGGCGGCGGGCCGCCCCGGGCTGCGGGTCGAGCGGATCGAGGCGCCCGCCCTGGAGGCGGCGGTCGCCGCCGAGATGGGGCGGGGCTTCGACCTGGCGGGCGAGGTGCCGTGGCGGGCGCGGCTGCTGGTGGTGTCACCGGACGAGTCGGTGCTCGTCCTCGTCGCGCACCACATCGCGGTGGACGGCTGGTCGATGGGCGTCATCACCCGTGACCTGGGGGTCGCCTACGAGGCCCGCGTACGCCGCGGCGAGGCCCCCGGCTGGGAGCCGCTGCCCGTCCAGTACGCCGACTACGCGCTGTGGCAGCGCGAGGTGCTCGGTGACCTGGACGATCCGGACAGCGTCGCCTCCGCCCAGCTCTCCCACTGGCGCGACGCCCTCGGCGGGATGCCCGACGAGCTGGCGCTGCCCTTCGACCGCCCCCGGACGGCGGACGCGACGTTCCGCGCGGGAAGCGTGCCGGTGCGGGTCGACGCCGACGTCCACGCACGTCTGGCGGAGGTGGCGCAGCGGGACGGCGTGACGATGTTCATGGTCGCGCAGGCCGCCCTCGCCGTCCTGCTGTCGCGGATGGGCGCGGGCACCGACGTCCCGCTCGGCACCCAGATCGCCGGACGCGGCGACGCCGCGCTCGAAGACCTCGCCGGGTTCTTCCTGAACACCCTCGTGCTGCGGACCGACGTGAGCGGCGACCCGACGTTCGCCGAACTGCTCGCCCGCGTCCGCGAGACCGACCTCGCCGCGTACGCGCACCAGGACGTCCCGTTCGAGCGCCTCGTCGAGGACCTCAACCCGCCCCGCTCCCTCGCCCGGCACCCCCTCTTCCAGGTGATGGTGTCCGTCGAGAACGGTCCGCGAGCGGGCGCGCCGCTGGAGCTGCGCGGACTGGACGTCGACGCGTTCGCCGCCGCGGCCGAGGCCCGGACGGCCCAGTTCGACCTGGCGCTGACCCTGACCGAGCAGCGCGACGGCGACGGCGCCCCCGCGGGCATCGGCGGGCAGTTCGAGTTCGCCGCCGACCTGTTCGACGAGGACACCGTCCGGGCGCTGTCGGACCGGCTGGCGCGGATACTGGCACAGGTCGCGGCCGACCCCGGCACGCGCGTCCGGGACCTCGAACCGCTGTCGCCGCAGGAGCGGCACCGGATCCTCCGGGAGTGGAACGACACCGGCCGTCCCGTCCCGGACGCGACGCTCGTGGACGTCTTCGAGGAGCAGGCGGCGCGGACGCCCGGCGCCGTCGCGGTCATCGCGGACGACGCGACGTGGACCTACGCGGAACTGGACGACCGCGCGAACCGGTGGGCGCACGAACTGATCGGGCGCGGCGTGCGGCCGGAGAGCCGGGTCGGCGTCGTGACCGAACGGTCCGCCGAGCTGCTCGCGATGCTGCTGGGCGTCCTCAAGGCGGGCGGCGCCTACCTGCCGCTCGACCCCGGCCTGCCCGCCGACCGAACCCGGTTCATGCTGGCCGACGCCGAACCCGCGCTCACCCTGGAGCCCGGCATGGCACCGGCCGCCGGAACGCCCGGCACGCGCCCCGCCGGGGTGCCGCTCCGCCCCGCCCACCCCGCCTACGTGATCTACACGTCCGGTTCGACAGGGGCCCCGAAGGGCGTCGTGATCAGCCATGCCGCCGTCGTGAACCAGCTCCTCTGGATGCAGGGCGAGTACGGCCTCGACGTCGGCGAGCGGGCCCTGCACAAAACGCCGTCCGGCTTCGACGTCTCGGTGTGGGAACTGTTCTGGCCGCTGCTCGTGGGCGCGACCGTGGTCCCGGCGCGGCGCGACGGGCACCGCGACCCCGGATACCTGGCCGAACTGATCGAACGCGAACGCGTCGGCGTGGTCGAGTTCGTCCCGTCCATGCTCGCGGCGTTCCTGCGGCAGGACGGCATCGCCGACCGGGCGCGGAGCCTGCGGCGGATCTTCTCCGGCGGCGAAGCCCTCCCGGCCGGCCTCGCCGCGGAGACGCACCGGACGCTGGGCGTCCCGCTGCACAACCTGTACGGGCCGACCGAGACGACGATCGGCGTCACGGCACGTCCCGTCGAACCCGGCGACGGCGGCGACGGGCCGGTGCCGATCGGCCGTCCGGTGTGGAACACGCGGACCTACGTCCTGGACGAGGCCCTCCGGCCGGTGGCGCCCGGCGTCGTCGGCGAGCTGTACGTCGCGGGCGTCCAGCTCGCGCGCGGCTACGCGGGCCGCCCCGGCCTCACGGCCGAACGGTTCGCGGCGTGCCCGTTCGGCGCGCCGGGCGAGCGGATGTACCGGACCGGGGACCTGGCCCGCTGGACGCCCGACGGCGAACTCGTCTTCGCCGGCCGGGCCGACGACCAGGTCAAGGTGCGGGGGATCCGCATCGAACCCGGCGAGGTCGAGGCGGCGCTGACGTCCCACGAGCACGTGGACCGCGCCGTCGTCGTCGCCCGCGAGGACCGGCCCGGCACGCGGCGGCTCGTCGCGTACGTCGTCGGCACGGCGGACGAGCCGTCCCTGCGGGCGCACGCGGCGGCACGGCTGCCCGAGTACATGCTGCCGTCGGCGTTCGTCCGGCTGCCCGAGATACCGCTGACCGTCACCGGCAAACTCGACCGGGCCGCGCTGCCCGCGCCCGACTTCGCCGACCGGGCCCCCGGCCGCGCGCCCGCGACCCCCGCCGAGGTGGTGCTGGCCGGGCTGTTCGGCGAGATCCTCGGCGTGGAGCGGGTCGGCGTGGACGACTCGTTCTTCGACCTCGGCGGCGACTCCCTCCTCGCCATGCGGCTCATCTCCCGCGTCCGGTCGGTGCTGGGCGTCGAGGTCGGCATCCGCGACCTGTTCGCCGCCCCGACCGTCGAGGCGTGGCGCGGCTGCGCGCCACGGCCCGCGCCGCGCTGACCGCCCGCACCCGCCCGGACGTCGTGCCGCTGTCGTACGCGCAGCAGCGGATGTGGTTCCTCAACCGGCTCGAAGAGGCCGGCGCGGGCGCCGCCTACAACCTGCCGCTCGTCCTCCGCCTGACCGGCGACCTGGACACCGCCGCCCTGGAAGCCGCGCTCGGCGACGTCGCCGACCGGCACGAGGCGCTGCGCACCACGTTCCCCGACGCGGACGGCGTCCCCCGCCAGCACGTCCACGAAGGCCCGGCCGCCCGGCCGCGGCTGCGGATCGTCGACGTCGCGGAGCACGACGTCCGGGCCGCCGTCGCGGCGGAGACGGCGCGCGGCTTCGACCTGGCCGCCGACCTGCCCTGGCGGGTCCGACTGCTGCGGCCGTCGGCGGACGAGGCCGTGCTGGTGCTGGTGGCGCACCACATCGTGGTGGACGGCTGGTCGATGGACGTCCTGACGCGCGACCTCGGCGCCGCCTACGCGGCCCGCGTCGGTGGCGCGGCGCCCGAGTGGGAGCCGCTGCCCGTCCAGTACGCCGACTACGCGCTGTGGCAGCGGGAGGTCCTCGGCGACCCCGACGACCCGCGGAGCGCGATCTCCGGACAGCTCGGCCACTGGCGCGACGCCCTCGCCGAAGCCCCCGACGAACTCGCGCTCCCCGTCGACCGCGCCCGCCGGGCGGAGGCGTCGTTCCGCGCCGGCACCGTCCCGATCGACGTCGGCGCGGACGTCCACGCCCGCCTCGCCGAACTGGCGCGGGCGCAGGGCGTGACGATGTTCATGGTCGCGCAGGCGGCGGTGGCGGTGCTGCTGTCGAAGGTAGGTGCGGGTGACGACGTCCCGATGGGGACGGCCGTCGCGGGGCGTGGCGACGCGGCGCTGGAGGATCTGGCGGGGTTCTTCGTGAACACGCTGGTGCTGCGGACGGACGTGAGCGGCGACCCGACGTTCGCCGAACTGCTCGCCCGCGTCCGGGAGGCGGACCTGGCCGCGTACGCGCACCAGGACGTCCCGTTCGAGCGCCTCGTCGAGGACCTCAACCCGCCGCGGTCACTGTCCCGGCACCCCCTCTTCCAGGTGATGCTCGGCGTCGAGAACGTGACCGAAGCCGAAGACCCGTGGGGGCTGCCCGAACTCCGCGTCGAACCGGAACCCCTCGACGAGACGGCCGTGGCCCGCTTCGACCTCTCCGTCGGCCTCACCGAACGCCGCGACGCCGCCGGATCCCCGGACGGCCTCGGCGGCGAGATCCAGTACGCGGCCGACCTGTTCGACGAACCGACCGTCCGGGCGCTCGCCGCACGACTGGCGCGAGTCCTCGAACAGGCCGCCGCCGATTGCGACACGAGGGTCTCCGGGATCGAGGTCCTGTCGGAGGACGAGCGGCGGCTCGTGGTGGGGGAGTGGAACGACACGGCGCGGGCGGTCCCGGACGCGTCGATCGCCGGGCTCTTCGAGGAGCAGGCCGCCCGGACGCCGGATGCGGTCGCGGTGGTGTCGGACGGTGTGGCGTGGTCGTACGCGGAGTTGAACGCGCGGGCGAATGGTGTGGCGGGTGGGTTGGCGGGGTGTCGCGGTTCGCTGGTCGGGGTGCGGATGCGGCGGTCGGCGGAGTTGATTCCGGTGTTGTTGGGGGTGTTGAAGGCGGGTGCGGCGTACGTGCCGCTGGACACGAGCCATCCGGAGGAGCGGATCGCGGCGGTGATGGCCGAGTCCGGGGTTTCGGTCGTCGTCACCGACGATGACGTGTTCGAGCCGGTCGAGGAGAACCCGGCCGTCCGGATTTCGCCGGACGATCTCGCGTACGTCATGTACACGTCGGGGTCGACGGGTGTGCCGAAGGGCGTCGCGGTCACGCACGCGAACGTGGTGGCGTTCTGCCTGGACGAGGCGTGGCGCGAGGACGTCGTTCTGGTGCAGGCGAACCATGCGTTCGATGCGTCGACGTTCGAGATCTGGACGCCGCTGCTGCAGGGTGGACGACTGGTCGTGGCGCCGTCCAGCGACTTGGACGCGGCCGAGCGCGGGCGGTTGATAGCCGAGCACGGCGTCACGAACGTCCACGCGACCGCAGGACTCTTCCGTGTCCTGGCCGAACAATCCCCGGAGATCTTCGCCGGAGTGCGCGAGATCTCGACGGGCGGCGACGTCGTCTCGTCCACGGCCGTCCGGAACCTCCTGGAGACCCACCCGGGTCTGATCGTTCGGACGACCTACGGCCCGACCGAGACGACCGCGTTCGCTACGCAGTTGGCGTTCACCTCGACCGACGACGTGCCCGACGCGATGCCGATCGGCGCCCCGATGGACAACACCCGCGCGTACGTCCTGGACGACGCGATGCGCCCGGTTCCTCCCGGCGTGGTCGGGGAGCTGTACCTCGCGGGTCACGGCTTGGCGCGCGGGTACGCGTCCCGTCCGGGCCTCACCGCGGAACGGTTCGTCGCGAACCCCTTCCACCCCGGCCGCATGTACCGCACCGGTGA
>NZ_MKJY01000297.1 GCF_001942465.1 Actinomadura sp. CNU-125 | reverse complement strand
GTGTGGATGGCGTCCAGGATGAACAGCGAGTCCCGCAACGTGCCGGGCACCACCAGGCCGCCGATGCCCATCACCTGATCGTTGACGACGTTCAGCCAGGTCGCGCCGCGCTGGCGGCCGAAGTAGATCGGGTTGTGGCCGGTGTGCAGGTTGGCGACCGGGACCACGAACCGCAGCCCGTCGGCCGAGGCGATCTGCCCGCCACCCCACGTGCGCACGATGTCGATCCCGGCCTGCGCGGCGATCAGCCGGGCGTTGGCCGCCGAGATCGTCTCCGCCCGTAGATAGCCCTGGTCGACCTGCTGAAGGCGAGCGCGCGTCAGCGCCGCCACGTCCGGTTTCTCGATCGGCACCAACCCGACGTTGCACGCCTCGGCCACCAGCAACCCGCACAGGCTGACCGGAAAGTCCTCCATCGGCGAATCGGCGCCGGAGATGTGGGTGAAGTCGGCCGCCAGCCCGGTCCGGTCGAACACCTCCAGCAGCAGCTCGGGGAAGTCCACCCGCGGCAGCATCTGACCGACCAGCGCACGGAACTCGGTCATCAGCGGCGGCTCGGCCAGCGGCCCCAGCTTCTCGATCTGCAGACGTCCGCCGACGAACTGCACCGCGGTGTTGCCCCCGAGACCGTCCAGCACCCGGGTGTAGGCGCCCTCCAGCGCCGAGGCGAGTTCGGCCAGATGCCCGGCCGGTTCCTCCTCCAACTCCAAAGCGGCCAGCACCCGCGGCCGCGCCGCGTCCCAGCTCCCGCCCTCCAGCAGCCGGGCGCGCGGATCGCTCCACCGGTCCGCGCCGACCGCGAACACGTCCCGGCGGCGCAGCGCGGTGTGCAGGTGCATCACCGCGCACAACGTGAACGCGGCCTTGTCGACCTGACCCGCCGGCAGGTCGGGGTTGGCGAACACCAGCGGCCGCCACGACCCGGTCACCAGGTCCTCGTGCGCGGCGACGTCCGCGCGGTCGTAACGGCGGCGGGCCTTGGCCATCACGGCCGCCGCGGCCACCATCGCCAGCACGCCCCGCCCGGCCTCCACCGCACGGAACTCGATCACCTCCAGCAGCAGCTCGATGAACTGCTGCACCGTCCGGTACCGCTTGACCAGCTCGGCCCGCCACGCCGCCGCGGCGTCATCGTCGGTCTCGGGCACGAACGCCGAGATCGTGGCCACCGCCGCCGACAACTTCTCCCGTGGCACCACCCGCTCGATCTCGTTCCACACCTCCGCCAGCGAAACCAGACGGTCCCCGGTCGCCTGCGGCGCGCTCATCAGGATCTCCATCGCCGAGGCGACATGCCGTGCGGCGCTGCGCAGCTTCGGCAGCGTCCGCAGCTGCTCGGCCTTGCCCGCCCGCTCCGCCCTGGCCAACAGGTTCGAGGTGATCAGCAGATCCAGCACATCCAGCGCGTCATCGATCGACGCGGTCTCCAGATGCCGGACCGTGGCCAGCAGCGTCGCCGTCCGCCGCCCAGGCTCCAGCTCCCGCAGCGTCGCGCCTTGGACGCCATCCCGTACCGGGCCAGCCCCGCCAGCTTCACCGCCGGCACCGGCTCGATGTCGACCCGCCCGGCCCCGAGCCCGGCGATCTCTGAAACCCGGTCCAGCTCCCGCACCAGCACCCGGCCCGACGCCTTCACCGGCGACGTCCGCAGCCGCTCCAGCTCCGAAACCCGCCGCCCCTCGGGCACCTCCAGCAGGCCCCGCAACGCCGCGGCGGTCCCGGCCGGAGTCCGCTCGGCCAGCAGCCCGTACAACCGGGCGTTCTCCACCCGGCGGACCTCGGCCACCAGACGCGTCGGCGTCGTGATCCCCGGCAGCAGCACCCGATGCTCCACCAGCCACACCACCGCCCGGTCGAACAGCGCACGCGGCCCCTCGGTCGATGCCCACACCCGCCGCGCCCACAACGCCCGCAGCTGCTCCTCCGCCGACTCGAACTCGGTGTAGCCGTAGGCGTCCCGGATCTCCCACGCATGCTCGTACCGGCTCTGCCTCCGGTCCGCATACGCCCCGAACTCCGCCGGATCGACCTCGACCTGCTCGGCGGCGAACCGCACCACCACCTCCGGCACCGCCGACAGATCCTCGGTCACGAACGCGCCCAGCATCCGCACCGCACCCCACTGCACCGCCCACCCCAGCCGGTTCGCCGGCGCCCGCTTCGACCGAGCACGCGTCAACGCCCGCTCGTCCAACCGGAAGAACAACTCCAGCTCACCCGGCGACGGCTCCGCAGCGAACCGCCCGTACCTCGCCACCTGCTCATCAGACAAGAAATCCACTGGCATGCCCGGCAACGTAAAAGCCGCGACCAGCACAAACGAACCAAGTGATCAAACCGAAGCAGAGATCCCGCACATGTCGCTACTGACCGTTCCGATCCTCCTCACAGGCCAACTCGTCCGGTGGGTCGAGTACGAGCGCGGGATGCACGCACGATGGATGGCGGACGTCACCGGCCCTTCGATGCACCAGGTCACCGACCTGGTGATCGCGAGGCGGCCTGCGCGGTTGTACCGGCCGAGTGCCGACGCGGCGCTGCCGGCTCTGGTCTACCTGCATGGCGGCGGCTGGGTGCTCGGCGACATCGACTGTTATGACGGGGTGGCCCGGAGGCTGGCGGTGGCATGCAACACCGCGGTGGTGTCGCTTGGATACCGGCGTGCGCCCGAGCATCCCTTTCCCGCGGCGCTGGAAGACACCGTGGCGGCGATGGAATGGCTCGGCGCGCACGGCGGCGAATGGGGCATGGACGCCTCGCGCATCGGGCTCGCCGGCGACAGCGCCGGGGGGCAGTTGGCGGCAGCGGCCGGTCTACGCCTGGCCGCCTCCGGTGGGCCGCGGCCGGCACTGCAGCTTCTGATCTATCCGGCGCTGGATCTGCGTGATCAGCGCGGCTACCCCGACATCATGACCCGGGTGCTGTCGCTGTATCTGGGCTCGCGGGAGCGCACGGACGGCGAGGTTTCACCGTTGCTGGCACCGGATCTGGCCGGGATGCCCCCGACGGTGATCGCGACCGCCGAGCACGATGTCCTCCACCCTCAAGGGGAAGCCTTCGCCGCCCGCCTGCAGGACGCCGGTGTGGCCGCGACCCATCTGTTCGGGCAGGGGCTGCAGCACGGCTTCCTGGGACAACTCGGCACGGTCCCGGCGACCGCCGACTTCCTGACCGCCATCGGCTCCGAGGTCCGCCGAATCCTGCATGAGGCACCGGACGCTGGTCTGCGCGCTTGACCGCCACCTTGCCGAGGCGGCCGAGGCAGGGCAGGGCCCTGAGCACAAAGCCGAGGTCGCCGCCGATTACCAGCGGACCGTGGACCGGGTCCGGAGCACCGCGCAGCGGCCACCCGACGCGCGACAGGTCGTGAGGAATCTCCGGGGCCTTAGTGGGCCACCGCTCGTGATCGCGCGCACGTTCGGCGGGCACTCGCCGTCAGCCGGGCGGCTCGGGCTCCGGCGGCGGGCAGCAGGTGTGCAGGTATGTGCGCAGCTCGGTGAGGGACGCGTCGACGGCGGCGGAGTCGATGCGGTAGTGAACCTGCTTGCCGACCTTGCGGGAGGTGAGCAGGCCGCCGCGGCGCAGGATCGCCAGCTGCTGCGACGCGGCCGGCTGCGAGATGCCCAGGCGTCGGCGACGGCGCCGACGGTGATCTCGATGCCGCCGGTGAACAGTTCCAGCATCTGCTGCCGCTGCTCGCTGGCCAGCGCCTTCAAGAACTCACGGGCTCCCGGTCCGAGTTGCGCAGCCCCACCGCACACGCCTGTGGCCGCGTCCTGACCGCGGGTGGCGTTCGTCGCCTCCGGGGCCACAGCGGGCCCCGACGATGGCCGAATCGCCGGTGGTGTCATCGCCAGCTCCCTTCGCGGCCTCCGCAGGACGCACTCCTCACCTTACGCGACACATCATTGTATTGACATATAAGAAAGTAGCGATATGTTGCGGGCATGAGCACGCACACCGCATCACTGATCGTCATCGGCGGCGGCCAGGCGGGGCTGGCAACGGCCCGCGTCGCCCGGGACATGGGCCTGGCGCCGATCGTTCTGGAGGCCGCGAACCGGGCCGAGGGGTCCTGGCCGCACTACTACGACAGCCTCACCCTGTTCTCGCCCGCCGGCCGCAGCGGTCTGCCCGGTGCGGCGTTCCCTGGCGATCCCGACCGCTACCCGACGCGCGACGAGGTCGTGGAATACCTGGCGGGCTACGCGCGGCGGCTGGACGCCGATGTCCGCACCGGCCACCGGGTCGAGCGGGTGTCCGCACCGGACGGACGGGAGTTCCGGGTCGCCGTGTCCGGTGGGGAGGAGCTGACCGCGCCGCTGGTGGTCGCCGCGACGGGAGCCTTCAGCCGCCCGCACAGGCCCGCGCTCGCCGGCCTGGACACCTTCGACGGGACGGTGCTGCACTCGTCCGACTATCGGCGCCCCGAGCCGCTGGCGGGCAAGCGGGTGGTGATCGTGGGCGGCGGTAACTCGGCGGTGCAGATCGCCATCGAACTCGCCGCGGTCGCCGACGTCACCCTGGCCACACGCCACCCGCTGCGGTTCATGCCGCAGCGCATCGCCGGACGGGACGTGCACATCTGGTTCCAGCGCACCGGCCTGGACACCGCGGGCTGGGCCAAGCCCCTGCTGACCGGCGGCAAGGGCACCCCTGTCATGGACACCGGCACCTACCGCGACGCCATCGCGACCGGCAACCCCGACCGCCGCCCGATGTTCACCCGGCTCGACGGCGACCAGGTCGTCTGGGACGATGGCACGCGCGAGCACGTCGACGTCGTCCTGCTGGCCACCGGCTACCGGCCCGGCGTGGACTACCTCGCCGGCCTGGGCGCTCTGGACGACGACGGGCTGCCGCGCCAACGCGGCGGCGTCTCGACCACCCATCCGGGGCTGGCTTACGTGGGGCTGGAGTGGCAGCGCTCGTTCGCGTCGGCGACCCTGCGCGGGGTCGGTGCCGACGCCCGCCATGTCCTGACCCGGCTGCTCAAGCAGCCCAGGCCGGACGGCAAGAAGCCGGCGCGGGCCGCGAACTGAGGCGCCTCGATCATCTGGCGGAAAGCGCGAATGTCAGGTGCCGGTGAGGACAGGCAGCGCGAACAGCCCCGACAAGCGGGTCAGCTTCTCGGCCACCACCCGGTAGTACACCCACGTCCCGCGCCGTTCACCCTCGATCAAACCGGCGTTGCGCAACACCTTCAGGTGGTGGGAGATCGTCGGCCCCGACAGCTGGAACGGCCCGGTCAAGTCGCACACGCACGCCTCACCGTCCTCGGCAGAGGCGATCATGTTCAGCAGCCGCAGCCGGACCGGATCGGCCAGCGCCTTGAACACCCCGGCGAGCTCAACGGCCTCGTCCTCGCGCATGAGCGGACCGCTCAGCGGCGTGCAGCACACGCCGTCCCCCACAACACCCGGTTCCATCAACTTAGACATGCATCTAATTTGACACGCATCTATCCAGCGAGGCAAACTCCGTACTGCTTAGACGGATATCTAATCAGGAGGTCGTGGTGAAGACCTTGTTCGCCCGCATCACCGCCCATCGGCCTACCAGCCCACGCATCGGGAAGATCACTTTCCAGGATGGGCGCGGCGAGGTCTGCACCCGCGCCTGCCGCTCGGCCGCCCACCGCGACCGCGTCACCATCGCCGCCTACCGCGCCCGCTTGTGACGCGCCCGCCCGACAACAGGCCTGCTCTCTCACCTAGGAGGATCCGATGAACAACCAGACTAGTCCGCAGGAGCCCACCGCGCAGGCAGGCTGCTGCGGAGCCGGCGCTGCCACCACCGACATCGGTCAGCCGACGGCCACGGCCGTCACCACAGACCAGATCGGTGACGTCCCTGTCGCCGGGCCGGTCGTGGTGATCGGCGCCGGGCCGGTCGGGCTGGCCACCGCCGCGCACCTGGCCGAACGCGGCCTCGGCTTCCTCGTCCTCGAAGCGGGCGCCGAGGTCGGGCCGCGGCGATCCCGCGAGTGGGGTCACGTCCGGCTGTTCTCGCCGTGGCGCTACGACACCGACGCCGCCGCCCGCCGCCTGCTGGAGGCCACCGGCTGGTCGCTGCCCGACCCCGACCACCTGCCCACGGGCGCCGAACTCGTCGACGACTACCTCATACCGCTGTCGCGGGTGCCCGCACTGGACGGACGCGTCCGCACCCGCACCCGCGTCCTCGCCGTCACCCGCCGGGGCGCGGACGCCACCCGGACGATCGGCCGCGACGAGCGTCCACTGCTGGTGCGCTTCCGGGAGGCCGACGGGACGGTCCGCGACATCGACGCCCGCGCCGTCATCGACGCGTCCGGCACCTGGGGCAACGCCAACCC
>NZ_MKJY01000296.1 GCF_001942465.1 Actinomadura sp. CNU-125 | reverse complement strand
CAGCGTGGCGCTACCGGTGGTGCCGAGCCGGGTGTCCGCCTTGAGCGAGGTCAGCTTCGCCGCGACGTCGCCGGTGACGAGCGAGGAGTTCTGCCATGTCGCTTCGGTCAGGGTGTCGGACACCACGAACTTGCGGGCGCTGTTCATGGCCTCGGTCATCGGGTCGGCGGGGTCGGCGTCCGGCCAGTAGGAGGCGAACCCTTCGTAGGTGTGCCGACCGAGGAGGGTGGCCTCGGCTTCGTTCATCAGCTCGCCGACGACGGCGCCCATCTGGTCGTCGAAGTAGGGGAAATGCCAGGTCTCCGGCGATTCGATCACGCCGTCGAGGGAGATGAAGAGGCTGGACTTGATGAACCCCATGGCGATGCTCCTTCCGATGGCGTCCGGGGCGGGCGCCCTGGACGGGTATGTCGGCCAAAGGTCGAACGGGGGCTCGACGGATCGACAAAGCCACGACATTTTTTCCTGACCGGCTACGGGTCTCCGGACGATCGCGAACCTCGGTCAGTCGATGCCTTCGACGATGCGGAAGTCGCGCTCGACGCCGTCGGAGAGAGCGGCCAGCGCCTCCTGGTAGGCCGCACTCTCACGTGCCGCGACGGCCTGCTCGAAGCTGTCGAACTCGACCAGGACGACACGCTCGGCGATGCCGACGTCATACGCCACGACCCGACCGCCACGGACGAGGGTCCGACCGCCCTCGGGCCGGACGGCCAGACCGGCCAGCTTGTTGTAGGCAGCCAGCTTCTCAGGGTCTGAAATGCTGCGGTAGACGCTGACCCAGTAGCCCTTGGGCATGGAACCTCCAGTGTTGGGATGAGCCGATCTGACTTACGGGTTGGTCTCGGACGAGCGCCGGCGGGCGAGAGCGAGGCTTGTCAGCGTCGTGATCGCCATCGCGCCGATGCCGACCAGCGCCGCGGTGGTGTAGGCGCCGTCGTCGGGGAAGAGGTGGCCGGGGCCGGTGCCCGCGGCGAGGATCAGACCGCCGATGGCGCTGCCCAGGGAGTACCCGACGCTGCGGACGACGTAGTTGAAGCTCATGGCGCTCGACGTCTCGCTCTTGGGGGTGACGGCCAGGATGACGCCGGGCATCGCGGCCGAGAAGCCGCCGACGCCGAAGCCGAGCACGCCCATCGCCGCGAACAATTCGGCCAGGTCCGACCGGGCCGCCGCGAACAAGGCGAACCCGCCGCCGACCACGACGGCGCTGCCGGCGAGGAGCAGGGGGTCGGCGATCCGCGTCCGGATCCGCGGCGTGAGCTTGCCCGCGACGAATCCCAGCACCGAGAACGGGATGAGGACCAGCCCGGCGACGAAGGTCGTCAGCCCGAAGCCGTAGCCGGCGCCGTGCGGCGTCTGCGCGTACCGGGTGATGAGCGTGAGCAGGAGGTACATGCCGATCCCGCCGACGAACATGGCGAGGTTCGCCCCGGCGACCGCCGGGTGCCGCAGCGCCCGCACATCGACCAGGGGCGTCGTGCTGCGCAGCTCGATGACGGCCCAGACGCAGAGCAGCACCACCGCGACGGCGGCGAGGCCCGTCGCCACGGCGAGGTGCCGACTCCACAGATTCGGTTCGCCGGCGAGGAACAGCACCAGGAGCAGCGCAGCGGCCAGGACGACCGCGCCTGCCACGTCCACGTGGGCGGAGCGGCCTTCGGGGGCGTCGGGCATGGAGCGCCACGCGGTCACCAGAGCAGCGGCGGTGACGACCAGGCCGAGACCGTAGGCGGCCCGTACCCCGCCGAGCTCGGCGAGCAGTGCGGCCAGGGGGTAGCCGACACCGGCCCCGATGATCGAAACAACCGAGATCAGGGCGATCACGGCTGCGCTGCGCGCCTCGGGGAGGTGGTCGCGGGCCACGCCCATCATCAGCGCCGTCAGCCCGAGCCCGACTCCCTGGGCCGCCCTGCCGGCCAGCAGCCAAGCGAACGGCAGCGGCAGCACGGTGAGCGCGCTGCCGGCGACGACGACCGCCAGCGTGGCGAGGATCGTGGCCCGCCGGTGCGGGCGGCTCCGGGCGGCCCAGGACCGGCGTGGCGACGGCGCCGCTCAGCAGCGCGACGGTCAGCGTCCACTGCGCGCTGCCGAGCGAGACGTGGAACGAGGTCGCCACGCTGGTGATGAGCGGCGCCCCGAGGCTGGCCACCGCCGCCACGACCAGCGCGATGAACATCAGGGCGGGGACCAGCAGCCGCGCCTCGGAACGCGCCACCGGGAACGCCTTCACCGTGACCCCGTCGACCGGCTGCCCGGTCACCGCTTCGGCCCTTCGCGGTCCTGGCTGTCGAGCTCTGCCAGATGCTTCAGCGCCGGAAGGGCCGCCACCAGCGCCTCGACCTCGTCGCCGGTGAGCTCGCCGATCAACCGCTCGAACGCGTGGACACCCGCCTGGCGCCGCGTCCGGACGTAGGAGGCGCCGGCTTCGGTCAGGCACACCAGAGTGACCCGCTTGTCGGACGCGTCGCCCCGCCGCTCGACCAGGCCGGACTCCTCCATCACCCGGACCAGGGCGGTCATCGCGGGCTGGGTGACGCCCTCGACCGCGGCCAGATCGGTGATGCGCCGCGGTCCGGTCCGGTCCAGCGTGGCCAGGGTGGCGGCGGACGTCAGGCTCATGTCTCGCGGCAGGCGCCTCACGGCCCTGGTGGCCAGGCCGTAGAGGGCTGCCCCGATGGCGGCGGACGCGCCAGGAGCGGCGTCTTGACGATTCATGCTCGAAGCATAGTACTTTTATATTCACTGTTTATAGAAATCGCCTGGACCGGCAGCCGGACGGGACGCCCGGGATGATCCCGGCGAGCGGGCCCCGGGCCATGATGACCATCGAGGTCCAGACCACCGTCACCGACTTCGCCCTCGCCGCCGAACGGGCCGTGGAGGCGGGCCTCGACGCGATCGAGAACCGGGTGCGCTTCCTCCTGGAAGTCGTGGACGCCGTCTGGTCGATGACGCGGGGCGGGCGTCGGCCGGCGGCACGTTCGAGGGCTTGAGGTCGCGGTGCACGGGGTCGCAGGCGTGAACGGTGGCGAGTCCTCCGGCCAGTCCCGCTCCCAGCACGCCGATCGCCGGGGCGGGAAGTGGCCCGTGCACGTCCACGACCTTCTGCAGTGAGGGGCCGCGGACTCCGGGGATGTTGTCGGAGGTGTCGCCTGGTGTGCCTCTGCGACCATCTGACCGGCCGCGGCACCCACGTCGTCCATATGACCTCCGAAGCGCGCCGTACAGGCAACACCCTCGGGACGTTGAGTCTGGCGCCGACAGTCGACCGAGCCGCGCAGTGGAGTTCGTGGCGCCGCGACGGCTAGTTCGTCCGATCGCTCCGTGCCCGGTCACTCCGACTTGAACAAACTGTTTAACAAAGTTAGTTGACAACAATCTGTTTGCACATCAGGATGAGGGCATGGCTTCCACAGCGCAGTCCTCTGACGATCCCTTCACGGCACCCGATCCCGGCCGGACCCGCGCCCAGCGTGAGTTCGCGGCCTTGTTCCACATCCGCGACCGGCATGCGGGCAGCGCCCAAATGCGCGCTCGGCAGGTACATCCCGATGTCCCTGGCCCGCATGAGGCCGTGCGGCTCGTCGCCTTCCTGTTGTCGGGCGCGGCCATGCTCAACGACGATGAACCGGAAGTGGACCACACCGACCTGGTGGCCGCGCTGACCCTGCTGCCACGCGTGCGCGCCGAGTTCGACGACCTGGAGGCCGGTCTGCTCAAGATGGCCCGAGGGCGCGGCATGACCTGGCAGGAGATCGCCTTCGGCCTCGGCCTGGGCACCCCGCAGGCTGCCCGCCAACGCTACGAACGGCTTGCCGAACGCGCCACCTCTGATCCCATCGCCGAACCGTAGGCGGGCTGAGGCCGACTCGCCGGGCGATGGCCACACATCCTTCGATCAACCACGCTTTGGCGTCATCGAAGACCTGGCCTTGCCCGGTCGGCGCTGAGGGATGACCTCGTGTTGGCCGGTGCCGGTCCCGATCTACTTGGGAGCCTGCATCGGGAGTAGGACGCCGGCCGCCCTCGCCGAGTCCATCGTCCAAGACGCCCGTACGGGCCTGGCCGCCGTCCACGTCGACGGCCGCCCCACCGCTGTCAATGATGACCTGCTCCACGTCGCCCGCGATATGCTGTCCAACCCCGCCCACTCCATCACCAAGCTGCTCAGCCTCTCCCCCGGCACGCCGTACCACCACATCCCCGAGCCGGGTGACCTCCGCACCGCCGGACGAACGTCAGCGGCAAGACCCCGGGCTGGAAGACCGCACTGAACGTGTCGGCGCTGCACTCCGGTGACCGCATCACCCAAATCCGAAATGGGTGCAGTTCCTTCTGAGGGACATGATGAGCTGGGCGTTGCCAGATCGGTCACCGGGCGCAGGTGCGTGACACCCTCCGCGCGAAGCCGCCCGCTCTCCACCGTGCGACCACGAGCAGCCTCGACTCTCGAGGTAGACCGCCCGCCGGAAGCCGGCCGATCCTCGGCGCCCACTTCGCCCTCCGCCAGAGTTTCGGGAGCTCCGGCCTCACCTAGAGCCCCGATCGATCCCCGAGCCTGGGACGTGCCTTCGGCAGCGTTGTTCAGTCGGTGGGCGGCGGCGCGGTGGTGGCGTCTTTGGCGGCGCGGACGAATTCGCGGATGCGCTGGCTGGAGTTGGCGGTCAGCCCGACGGGTGCCCAGCGGATGGGCGGGGCGTCTTGCAGCGGGATGTAGGCGATGTCGGGTCGCGGGTAGAAGCGGGCGGCGTGCTCGCCGACGGGGAAAACGCCCTTGCCGGATGCGATGAGGGTGAGCGCCTCGCCGAAGCTGGCCGACGGCTTTCCAGAAAACCGTCCCGGCGCTCCAGCACCGCCGAGCGGGTCAGGCCGCGCACCCGCAGCGGCACCACGATCCGCCCGCCATGCGCGAGTTGCCCGGTCCACGCCGGTGGCACCTCCCACGCCCCGGCGCCGACCTCGAGGACGCGGTCGCCCGGCTGCACGTCGAGTTGCTCCAGCATCTGCGCGACCACCGACGGGTCCGAAGCCATGCTGCGCGGTCGGCCATCGGTACCGGGGTGAGTGACGACCCCGCCATGGGCGTAGGCCGCCTCGACCGGGACCTTGGGGACGAACAGGTGACGCGGGACGCCCGGATCGCCGCCTCGACCCGCGAAGTGCGCAGCGATCCCCACTGCACCAGTTGGTCGACCATCGCGTTGCGCAGGGCTGTCGGTGAAACGTCGGACGCGGCGCTGTGCATCGGAGAAGAGTAGGACTCGGCGGCACGTCGGCCCGGGAATCCGACCGGCCAGCGGGCACGCCGTCGAGGTGGTCGCGGCGCGCCGATTCGTACACGTCGCCGCCGCCGCAAGCACAACTTGTACCGGCTGGCCGCCTTGTCCCCGCCCATCCTCCTGTGGGAGGACAACGCGCACGAAGGACACTTCCTCGACGGCCAGCGGATGCTGGACGCCTGGTCCGCTGCCCCGGCCACGCCACCACCGGGCTCGAGGTGTACCGAGCACTCGGCGAAGACGGACGATACGTGTACCAGGCCGTGCCCGTCCCGCCGACGTACCTGCCGGTCCGGTCGATGCGGGCCACCAAGGACTTCCCGCGCTTCACCTACGCGCTGCCCCAGGAGGCTGGCCAGCAGGCGGCACCGGACTTGGTGCGGGAGGCGGAAGAGGTGGTGCAGCGGGTCAAGACCTGCCGGATCACCGAGACCACCCATCCGGAACGAACCCTAGGGTGTGTCTCAAAGTTGATCAAAGCCATTCGTTGATGGCGGCGATGTGGACGGTGGCGAGGTAGCGGACGGCGAGCTTGTCGAAGGGGGTGGCGACCGCGCGGTGGCGTTTGAGCCGGTTGATGCCACACTCGACGGCGTGGCACTCGCGGTAGTCGACCGGATCGAACCCGGGCGGCCGGCCGCCGCGAGCTCCGCGCCGGAACCGGTGGCGGGCCTGGTCGGCGGGTTCGGGGATCGTGGCCGCGATGCCCCGCCGCCGCAGATGGCGGCGGATCGCCCGGGACGAGTACGCCTTGTCCGCCCGCACCCGTTCGGGCCGGGCGTGGGGATGCCCGCCGCCGATGCGGGCGACCCGGATCCCGGCCATCACCGCCTCGAACTGCGGTGCGTCGCCCCGCTGCCCGGCTGTGACCACCAGCGACAAGGGGTTCTGTCCCTGCTCGCAGGCCAGGTGCAGCTTGGTCGACGGCCCGCCCCGCGACCGCCCCAGCGCGTGATCGCCGGGCTCGGACGTCGTCCCGCCGGGCGGTTCGGCTTGCGCCTCGCCGTGGCGGCGGGCTCCGGCGGCGTGCTGGTGGGCGCGCATGACGGTGGAATCGACGCCGATCTGCCA
>NZ_MKJY01000295.1 GCF_001942465.1 Actinomadura sp. CNU-125 | reverse complement strand
GCTCGCCTGGTACGGGTACGAGCCGGGGTTGTTCCGTGAGCTAGGCCGGCGCATCCACGTCCGCCACCGTTTGCTGGTGACCGTGCAGCTCAGCGTCACCGTCCGGTCGTCCGGCACGCGCCCGACCCGTAGCACGTGCCGAGCGCCCGCCCCTTCGAGGTGATCGACGCCCGCACCGACGCGCGCGCGTCCCGCGAGATCGTCCCCTCCCAGGTGGACAGCGTCGTCGGGACCTGGACGGTGCAGCCGTTCATGTTCTGGTCGCAGTTCTTGAACGTCAGCTTTCCGGGCGTGAAGTGCAGCGTCGGGTCGGTCGCGCCGCCCAGCCGCTTCACGCGCGCGCGCAGCTCTTCGAACATCGGCGCCGGGTTCGTGAGCGGCTGCGCCGTGAGCGTCAGCGCGGTCCGCCCGGACGTGCGCACGCCCAGCAGCCGGTGCGGTGCGGCGACCGCGACGAGGTACTCGGCGTCCGCCGCCCGCACCACGTGGGCGGGCACGCCGCCGACCTTCTCCGTCTTCGGATCGGCGGACGCCTCGGCGAGCAGCCGCGCGACCGCCTCGGGCGCGAGCGCCTTCGCCACGTCCACCCCGGGCAGCGTCGCGGGCGCCTTCGCCCAGCCGCCCGCGTAGTACTCGGGGTGCTCGGTTCCCGCCGCGTACGCGCGCCAGAAATCCAGCCCCGCCTTGATGTAGGTGACGCCGTCGACCGTCGCGAGCAGCGCGGTCCGCGCCCCCGCCGTCAGCGTCCCGCTCGCCGACCCCTCCGGGCTGATCCGCAGCTGCAGCCGCGCGGGCCCGCCCGCGACCGCGAGCGTCCCCGCGTACCGCAGCCCGATCCCGTCGGTGAGCCGCGGCCCGCCGCGAGCGACCACGCTCGGCGGCGTCGCGCTCGGCTTCGCGACCGGCCCGGCCTGCTCGTCGCGCCGCGGCCGTCCCCATCGCGGCGACGCCCGTCGCCGTCGCCGCCATCGCCACCCCCGCCGCGATCAGCAGCGTCCGGTTCCGCTTCGTCATCTGCCGCTGCGCCCCGGCACCACCCCGGGGGGCACCGGCCCGGCGGGCCGCGGGCCGTCCGTCCGCGGGCCGTCCCCGCCGGGCGGCGCGGCGAAGCCGGGCGGGCCCGAGGCCCGTCCGGGCGACCGGCACGTAGCGCGGCGCGGCACCGGGCCGGCCTCGCCGCCGGCCGGGGGCGGGAGGCTCGGTCGGCGCCGGAAGACGTGCGGGGGGCGCCGGGATCGGTGGGCTCGGAGGAAGGGAGGTCCACGGCACAAG
This sequence comes from Actinomadura sp. CNU-125, assembly GCF_001942465.1. Taxonomy (GTDB): domain Bacteria; phylum Actinomycetota; class Actinomycetes; order Streptosporangiales; family Streptosporangiaceae; genus Spirillospora. The sequence goes on along the minus strand of NZ_MKJY01000295.1, from coordinate 5,136 downwards.
AATGCCCGACGGCGCGGGTTCCCGGAGCGGGACGGCCGCGCCGCCGGGCGTCCCGGCGCGGATCGGTTCGGCGCTCGCCGCGCCTCACCTGGCCTTTCCTATTCGATTTTGAGTTTTCCGGCTATTCGCTGTCGAGGCCGCTCTGCATCGCCTGGACCTCGCTCGCCGTGGCGCCGATCACCTTGTAGTCGGCGTGCTTGTAGAACGTGCCGCCGGTCTTCTCGGCCCAGCTCGTCCACGCGGAGCTCTTGACCCGGCAGCTGGCCCACACCGGGCTCTCGGTCTTGATCGTGATGGTGGTGCTGCACTTGCCGAGGCTCTTGCCCGTCAGCGACTTCGCCGTCAGCGAGAACTGGATCTCGACGCTGACGGGCGTCCCGACGCCGTACGGCGGCCGGATCTGGGCCTGCACGGTGCAGCCCGAGTCGTCCTGGCAGTTGCCCTTCTTCCACTCGGCGATCGTCGGGCGCGCCGACGCGTTGAACGAGTCCTTCAGCTCTCCCATGCTCGTGCGCATGTTCGACACGACCGTCGCGCTCTGGGAAGAGCTCTTGGTGTTCACGTCCAGCGCCACGCGCGGCGTGGTCGCCTCGTAGTGCAGCAGCTCGGGGTCATCGGAGTCGCTGATGTAGAGGGTGGAGGAGAACGTGCTGACCTTGAGCGCCTTCGTGCCCTTCCAGCTCGTCTCGACCGGGTCGACCGTGCCACCGGCGGCCGCGTCCAGCTTGGCCGCCAGCGCCGCGGGCGACAGCTCCTCCTTGAACTTGAGGTCGATCTCGTCGGGGTTCAGCCGGCCCCACTGCTCGCCGTCCTCCAGGTAGTACGGCGTTTCGGACCCGGAGATCTGCTGCTTCCAGAACGCCGCGCCCGCCTTGGCGAACAGCATCCCGTCGGTCGCGAGCACGGTGACCTCGCTGTTGTTCCACGTCACGGCCCCGTAGGCGCGCCCGCCCTTGGTGATCGACAGCTCACCGCGGACAGAGTTGGCGCCGCCGCCGAAGTCGCCTTCGAGCCCGACGGCCGCGTCGGCGCTCAGGCCGTCCGCCGCCGCGCGGAGCTTCTCCTCGGGGGTCTTCCCGCCGCTGGAGACGAGCACCACCGCCACCACGGCGACGATGAGCACCACGACGAGCCCGCCGCCGACCAGCAGCGCGATCAGCGGACCGTTGCCGCGCTTGCGCGGAGCGGGCGGCATGCCCGCGCCCAGCGGGGCACCGGGCGGCGGGGGGAAGAAGGGGGGAGGCGTTCCGGGGGCGCCCGCTCCGCCGGGCATCCCGGGACCGGGGGCCCCGGGAGGACCGGGAGGTCCGGGGGGGCCGTGGGGCCCCGCGGGCGGCGGCGGAGGCGGCCAGGACGAACCGCCCGGGGTTTCCCAGCCGCCCGGAGGCGGAGGAGGGTTGCTCATCTGGTCACGTCCTTCCAGGTCAACTGACCCCAATGCATCACTAGTGTGCAGTAAAAGGATGGCATTGCGCTCCTCCAGGTAGGGAGTTACGCCCTCACGCGCCCCGGGGCCGTCCTCAGGGATACTTGATGAGACGCACTCCGGAGGGAAGTCGTGCCTAACTATTTCGACTCGTATGCGCTCGTCATGGCGCTGCTCCTGGTAGGGGGCGGGATCGTCGCCGGAGGGCTCGCGGCGAACCGCATGTTGCGCCCGCATCGTCCCACGGCCGAGAAGCTCATGACGTACGAGTGCGGAGTGGACCCCGTCGGTGAGGGGTGGGCGCACTCCTACGTGCGGTACTACGTGTTCGCCTACCTGTACGTCGTGTTCGCCGTGGACGCCGTGTTCCTGTTCCCCTGGGCGACCGTCTTCGACGACCCCGGATACGGCTTCACGACCCTCGGCGAGATGTTCGTCTTCCTGGCGTTCCTCGCCACCGGCCTCGCCTACGCGGCGAAGAAGGGCGTCCTGTCCTGGGTCTGACCGTCCCGTGGGCCTGATCCCGACGCGTCCGGGGCTGTAACAATGAGGACGTGGGCACTGTCGATCTACCGTCGCCGGGCGTGGGGCCGCTGTCGCGGGTCGCCCCCAAGCCGATCAAGTTCGTGCTCAACTGGGGGCGCCGGTACTCCCTGTGGGTGTTCAACTTCGGTCTCGCCTGCTGCGCGATCGAGTTCATCGCCACCTCGATGAGCCGGCACGACTTCATGCGCCTCGGCGTCATCCCGTTCGCGCCCGGTCCCCGGCAGGCCGACCTCATGGTCGTGTCCGGCACGGTCAGCGACAAGATGGCCCCGGCCGTCCGGCGCCTGTACGAGCAGATGCCCGAACCCAAGTACGTCATCTCGTTCGGCGCGTGCTCCAACTGCGGCGGCCCCTACTGGGACTCCTACTGCGTCACCAAGGGCGTCGACCAGATCATCCCCGTGGACGTGTACGTGCCCGGTTGCCCGCCGCGTCCCGAGGCGCTGCTGCACGGCATCGTCCACCTCCAGGAACGGATCGCCGCCGAGAACCTCGGCGACCGCTACGACGGCGACCCGGTGACGCCTCCGCCGCCGCCGCGCCCGCTGTCCCCGACCGTCCTGCGCCGGCCCCTCCAGCCCCCGCCGCCTCCCGTGCCCGAGCCGGAGCCCGAGCCCGAACCCGGGCCGTCGTCGGTGGACACCGAGGACACGGGGCCCATCCCGCTCGTCGTGGACGAACCGGCGCCGGTCCACGAGCACGACGCGACGCCGCTCGGACCGTCCGACGCCGAAGCCGTGCGGGCCGCCGACGTCGAGACGCAGCCCGTGCCGTCCGTGGACGACGTCCCGCCGGATGCGCCCCCGGACGTCCCGCCGGGCCCGGGGCCGTCCGACGAGACCGTCCCGGTGGCGCCCGTCGACGACCCGGACACCAGCGAGACGGTGCCGGTGCCGGTGGTCGAGGACGACGCGCCCCGCCGCGGCCTCCCCGGCCGGCGGGCCAGGGACCGGAGCGACCACGACCCGACGATCATCCCCGGGCTCTCCGACGGCGGACACGACGACGAGCTCGGGCACGACGACGAGATCGTGCACGACGACGAGATCGGCCGCGACCGGTGACCCCGGACGGCGCCGCCGGGCTCGAAACCGCCTGGCGCGAACGGTTCGGCGACGAGGTCAGCACCGAGGCGACGTTCGGCGGCCTCGCCGTCGGCGTCCCGCCCGACCTGTGGACGGACGCGCTGACGTTCGCCCGCGACGACCTGGCCTGCGGCTTCTTCGACTGGCTGACCGGCGTGGACGAACTCGACGAGGGCTTCGCCGTCGTCGCGCACGTGTACTCCCTCGAACGCCGCCACCACCTCCTCGTCCGCACCCGCGTCCCCCGGGACGAGCCGGTGCTGCCGACCGCGACGGACGTGTACCGGGGCGCGGGGTGGCACGAGCGCGAGACGTTCGAGATGTTCGGCATCGCGTTCGAGGGCCACCCGCATCTCGTCCCGCTCCTCCTCCCGGACGGCTTCGAGGGCAATCCGCTGCGCAAGGACTTCGTCCTCGCGGCCCGCGTCGCGAAGCCGTGGCCGGGCGCGAAGGAACCGGGCGAATCGGGACACGGTGCGCCGAGCCGCCGCCGCATCCGTCCGCCCGGGATCCCCGACTCGGGCCCGTGGGCGGAGGCCGCCGAACGCGCCGCCCGTCCGGCGAAGAACCGGGCTACGGACCCGGCGGACCCGGCGGAGGATTCGGCGGAGAGGGACCCGGATGCTTGAGGCCGTCGTCAAGCTCGCGCTGGTCGCCGCCGCGTTCGCGGTCCTGCCGCTGCTGGTGGGGCAGGCCGAGCACAAGGTCATGGCGCACATGCAGAGCCGCCTCGGCCCCATGTACGCGGGCCGGTTCCACGGGTGGGCGCAGCTCGTCGCCGACGGCGTGAAGTTCGCGCAGAAGGAGGACGTGGTCCCGGCGGCGGCCGACCGGTGGGTGTTCAAGCTCGCGCCCGGCGTCGCGCTCGTCCCGTACCTGCTGGTCCTGCTCGTGATCCCGATCGGGCCGGACGGTCAGGTCGCGCTCGACCTCGGCGTCGGCCTGTTCTTCGCGCTCGCGGTGATGGGCGTCGGCGTGATCGGCGCGATCATGGCGGGCTGGGCGTCGGCGAACAAGTACTCGCTGCTCGGCGGGATGCGCGTCGCGGCGCAGCTGATGTCGTACGAGCTGCCGATGGTGTTCGCGGCGGCGTCGGTCGCGATGGCGGCCGGGACGCTGTCGCTGCAGGGCATCGTCGGCGAGTGGCACTGGTGGTGGCTGCCGTGGCAGGCCGTCGGCGCCGTCGTGTTCTTCGTCGCGGGCCTGGCCGAGCTGCGCCGCCCCCCGTTCGACATGCCGGTCGCCGACTCGGAGATCATCTTCGGCCCGTACACCGAGTACGGCGGGCTCCGCTTCGCGCTGTTCATCCTCGCCGAGTACGCCGGGATCGTCGTGCTCTGCGCGCTGACGGCCGTCCTGTTCCTCGGCGGGTGGAAGGGCCCGTTCCTGAACACCGAGCTCGGCTGGCTGTGGATGACGCTGAAGGTCGCCGCGCTCGCGTTCTGCGTGATCTGGCTGCGCGTCGCCAACCCGCGGATGCGCGAGGACCAGCTCCAGAAGCTCGCCTGGGCCTGGCTGGTGCCGCTGTCGCTCGGTCAGCTCGCGCTCACGGGCGTCCTGAAGGTCGCGCTCTGACCCCCCTCACGGCAGGAAGATCGCGAAGTCGGCGAGCTGGGGGAGGACGTCGGGCGGCAGGTCGGCGTCCACGACCATCTCCTCGACGGAGATGAACGGGCCCGTCTCCGCGCGCCGCTCGATGACCCGCTGGGCCAGCTCGGGCGTCATGCCGGGCAGCGCGGCGATGATGTTCGGCGGGGCGTGGTTGACGTCGACGAGGCCGCCGTCGTCGTAGGTGCGCGGCTCGTCCGGACGGCCGATGCGCAGCTCGCGCGCGAGCGCCGGGTCGCGCGCGGCCAGCGCGCGGGCCTCGTCGCGCAGCGTCCGGCGGAACTTGGCGACCTCGACGGCGTGCTCGTTCGCGAGGTTGCGCGGCGGCTCCTTCGGGAACACCTTCGACCGCGCCGCGAGCGCGTGCCCGGTGCCGCCGATCCACAGCAGCATCATCAGGAACGAGCCGAGCGCGCTGAACAGCAGGCTGTCCGAACCCGAACGACGCCATCGAGACCATCAGCCCGGCGC
>NZ_MKJY01000294.1 GCF_001942465.1 Actinomadura sp. CNU-125 | reverse complement strand
GCAGGAATTGCGGAGCGTAAGGAGTTCCGGCCTTTTCCGTAACAACCGCAGGGGCGGAGGGAGTCGAACCCACTTTCCGCTGGTTTTGGAGACCAGCCGCCTAACCGGTGGCTCACCCCTTCGTGGCATTCATCACCAGACGCGATCAATGATCCGCGTGTTCGTGCGCGCGCGCAAAGGATTTACGGCTCCGACGGCGCCGGGCGACACGGCCCGGCGGGCCCCGGGCGCGGCCGCATCCGGCGAACCGCAGCATCCCCGACCGGCGCCGATAAGCGTGGTGTAAGGTCCAACGGCACACCGGGCGAACGCCGTGAAGCGGCCATGACGGGCCATGCACCGGACATGGGGCGTCTCGCCCGGCATTCTCGTGGTAAACCCATGACAGCGTGATGTCACATAGGTGATGAAAGAAGGCGAGGGGGCCCGCCATGAGGCACGCACAGGACGGGGCTGCCGCGGCGATGAACGCCGCCTCCCGGATTCTCGTCGCCCGGGGGAAGAACGAACCCCAGGAGGTCGAGAACCCGGACGTCGCCTGGGGCCAGCGCGCCCGCGACGGGGTGTGGGTGCCGACCAAAGACGGGCAGCGGATCCATCTCGGCATCGACACCGCGGCGGCCGACACGCCCGGCCAGATCCTGCGGCCCACCCTCCGGGTGTTCGTGGGCGTGGACGTCGACACCGACATCGTGGCGCAGACGACCGCGGGCGGGGTGCGGCTGCTGACGGTGATCCACGGGCCGAACGCGCCCGTGGAGTTCCGGTTCCCGGTGTCCCTGGCCGAGGGACTGGCGCTCGAGTCGATGCCGTCCGGCGGCTACGACGTCGTCCACCTGCGGTACGGCGCGACCGTGGGACGGCTCTACAACCCGTGGGCGAGCGACTCGATGTTCCGCCAGGTCAAGGCCGACTACGTGCTGGACGGCCCGGTCGTCACCATGCGCGTCCAGCACGCCGACGCGTACTACCCCGTCGTGGCCGACCCCCACTACGCCCGCTGAGCGGACGCGCGCCCGCTAGGAGCGCGACCTGCGGATCACGATCGGGTCCTCGAAGTCGAGTTCGCGGCTGATCTCCCGCAGCGTGTCCGCCCCGATCTTGCCCCGGCGGTACAGGAGCGTCAGCTTCGCCCGCTGCGCCCGGACGAGCTCGGCGCGGACCCGGCGGCTGTTCGGCGGCGGCCCGGCGGTTTCCGCGTCCGCGCCGCCGTCCTCCTCCGCGAGGAAGTACCGGACGCGGTCGAGCCGCAGTTCGAGCATCTGCCGGAACGCGTCGGCGGTCTGCGCGTCGACGTCGTCGTCCTCGGCGAGTTCGTCGAGCCGGGCGAGCGCGGCCTGGAGCCCGGCCTGGCGCGCGCGCATCGTCTCGGTACGGCGCCGGCCGGACTCGATCAGTCCGAGGCGGCGCAGCAGGACCGGCAGCAGCGGCGCCTGGCCGATCAGCGTGACCAGCACGACGAGCGCGGCGAGCAGGACGAGCAGCCCGCGCTGCGGACCGGCGGCGGTGGGCAGCGACAGCGCGATCGCCAGGGTGATGGCGCCGCGCATGCCGCCGAAGCCGATGACGACCCGCTGCCGCCAGCCGAGTCCCCGCTGCCCGCGGCGGTTCGGCGCGATCAGCGCGAGGGGCCCGTACCCGAGTTCCCACAGCAGCCGGACGCCGATCACGACGGCCGACACCGTCAGCGCCGTCAGCGCCACCATCGTCCAGGTGTGCCCGCCGGGGCCCCGGACGATCTCCCGGATCTCCAGCCCGAGCAGCACGAACAGCGTCGATTCCAGGAGGAACGTCAGGATCCGCCAGAAGGCGGTGCCGACCAGGCGGGACGCGGGCTGCAGCACGCCCTCGCCGTGGGTGCCGATGGTGAATCCGGTCACGACGGTGGCGAGCACGCCGGACGCGCCGACGTGTTCGGCGGGCACGAACGCCAGGTAGGGCGTCACGAGCGAGACGATCACCTGGCTGACCGGGTCGCGGATCCGGCGCCGCAACCGCCGCATCACGGCGCCGACGACGAACCCGTAGGCGAGGCCCCCGGCGACGTACTGCACGGTCCGTCCGACGCCGTCGGCCAGGGTGAACTCGGTGTTCAGCGCCTCGACGGCCAGCACGAAGATCGTCAGGGCGGCGCCGTCGTTGATCAGCGACTCGCCCTCCAGGATCGTGACCATCCGGGGCGGGGCGCCGAGCCGCTGCATCACCGAGGTGGCGGCCACCGGGTCGGTGGGCGAGACGGCCGCGCCGAAGGCCAGCGCCGCCGCCCAGCCGACCTCGGGCAGCAGCGCGGTGATGGTGGCGGCGACGGCGAGGGTGGTGAGGGTGGTCAGCCCGAACGCCAGCGCGATGATCGGGACGGCGTCGGCGCGGGCCTCGCGCGGCGCGGTGAAGAACGCGGCGTGGTAGATCAGCGGCGGCAGGAAGCCGAGCAGCACCAGCTCGGGCGGGACGACGACGGCGGGCAGGACGGGCACGAACCCGGCGGCCATGCCCAGCGCGACGAGCAGGATCGCGTCCGGGACGCCGAGCCGCCCCGCCAGCGCGCGGGCCAGCAGCACCACCACCGCGACGACGAGGAAGACGACGAAGAGCGGCTCCTCCACGTTGGTGATCTCTATCCGGAACGCGGTCCGGTACGCGTCGTCCGGCGGCCGGATTGTGGAACGTTCCCGCAGCGGGGCCGCCGGGCCGCCGCCGCGCCGCGTCGGCCGGCGTCCCCGCCGGCCCGTTGATCTCCGCGGGGCGGGCGGCGGAGGGCCGCGCCGGCGTCATAGGCTTGAGGCCGGGCCGCGTTCGGCCCCCGCGGCGGCGCCCGGCGCAGCGACCGCCCCGGTTCCCGGGAGACTGGATTCACCGTGATCTTCACTCATGACACCGAGCACGCGCTCGCCGTGGTCGTCGACCTGATCAACACCGGTGCCGCCGCGTCCGGCGCCGAGGAACTGGACGGGCTGCCCGGCCTGCGGGCGTTCGTCGAGCGCAACTCCTTCAGCGATCTGGGCGAGGTCACCGGGGACGACATCGCCGCGGTCCGGCGGCTGCGCGACCGGTTCCACGCGCTGTTCCTGGCCGGGGAGGTGCCGGCCGCCGTCCGGCTGATCAACGACATCGTCGGCGCGGTCCGCACGACCCCGCACCTGACCGATCACGACGGCTACGACTGGCACGTCCACTTCTTCGCGCCGGGCGCGCCGCTGCCCGAGCATCTGGCGGCCGACTGCGGCATGGCGCTCGCGTACGTGGTGGCGGCCGGTGAACTGGACCGGCTGCGCACCTGCGAGGCGCCGGACTGCGCCCGGGTCCTGGTGGACCTGTCCCGCAACCGGTGCCGCCGCTACTGCGACAGCCGGACGTGCGGGAACCGCATGCACGTGGCCGCGTACCGCGCCCGCCGCCGGGAGGCGGCGCTCTGACCCCGCCGTCCGCCCCGCCGGGCCGCCGCTACCCGGCGGGGTTCCCGGGCAGCGGCCCGAGGGCGGCGACGGCGTCGAGGGCGCGGGCGAGCGGCGGCGGCGTCGTGGACGCGGAACACGCGGGCGCCGAGGGCGGCCGAGACCCCGAGGACGGCGAGGGTCCCGGCGCCCCGCCCGTCCACGGGGCGGCCCAGGGTCTCCCCGATGAAGTCCTTGTTGGACACCGCGACCAGTACCGGCCATCCGGTCGCGGTCAGCTCACCGAGCCGCCGGGTGATCTCCAGCGAGTGCCGGGTGTTCTTGCCGAAGTCGTGGGCGGGGTCGATGAGGACGGCGTCCCGGCGCACCCCGAGCGACACCGCGCGTTCGGCCTCCGCGGTGACGTGCCCGAGCACGACGGCGACGACGTCGCCGAAGCCCGTCCGGTGCGGCCGGGTGCGGGGGTCCAGCCCGCCCGCGTGGGCGCAGACCAGGCCGATGCCGTGCGCGGCGGCGACCTCGGCCAGCCGCGGGTCGGGGCCGCCCCAGGTGTCGTTGAGCAGGTCGGCGCCCGCGGCCGCGACCGCCTCGCCGACCTCGGCCCGCCAGGTGTCCACGCTGATCACCACGTCCGGGTGCCGTTCCCGGACGGCCGCGACGAGGTCCACCACCCGGCGCAGTTCCTCGGCGACGTCGACGTCCTCGCCGGGCCCGGCCTTCACCCCGCCGATGTCGACGATGTCGGCCCCGGCCGCCACCGCGCGTCCGGCGGCGTCCAGCGCCGCGTCGAACCCGTAGGTGGCGCCCTTGTCGAAGAACGAGTCGGGGGTGCGGTTGACCACCGCCATGATCGCGTGCGGGCCGAGCTCGCGCCCGTTCAGCCGCAGCGGCGTCGTTTCCGGAGAGCCCATGATGATCACAGATTCGCACACGTCGCGGGCACGGTGCCACGCGGTCCGCCGGGGCGGCCCGGGGAGGCGGCGGGGGAACTAGAAACGAATTCGGTTCAAATGCCGCCCTCGCTCGTCGGGCACCCAACGGGGTCGCTAATCTCATATGTCATGCTCGTTGCGGGAATGCGTCCCCGCGGCGGGTCGCGGACCCCGCCGCGGCCCGGCCCGAGCAGCCCCGACCGAGCAGCATGGAGGATCCGCTGACCAGGCGAGCACTCATCACCGGCATCACCGGACAGGACGGCTCGTACCTGGCCGAGCATCTGCTTGCTCAGGGGTACGAGGTGTGGGGTCTGGTGCGGGGGCAGGCGAACCCGCACGTGTCGCGGCTGCGCAAGCACATCGGCGACGTCCGGATCACCACGGGCGACCTGCTGGACCAGGGCAGCCTGATCTCCGCGGTGGAACAGGTCCGGCCCGACGAGGTCTACAACCTCGGCGCGATCTCCTACGTCCCGATGTCGTGGCAGCAGGCCGAGCTCACCGCCGAGGTGACCGGCATGGGCGTGCTGCGGATGCTGGAGGCGATCCGCGTGGTGTCGGGCATCAGCCCGTCCCGGACGCCCGGCCCGGACCAGATCCGCTTCTACCAGGCGTCGTCGTCGGAGATGTTCGGCATGGTCCGGGAGACGCCGCAGAACGAGCGGACGGCGTTCCACCCGCGCAGCCCGTACGGGGTCGCCAAGAGCTACGGGCACTACATCACCCAGAACTACCGCGAGTCGTACGGGATGTTCGCGGTGAGCGGGATCCTGTTCAACCACGAGTCGCCGCGCCGGGGCGCCGAGTTCGTCACCCGGAAGGTGTCGCTGGGCGCGGCGCGCATCAAGCTGGGCCTGGCCTCGGAGCTGCGCCTCGGGAACCTGGACGCGCGCCGCGACTGGGGCTACGCGGGCGACTACGCCCGCGCGATGCGCCTGATGCTGGCCCAGGACGCGCCGGAGGACTTCGTCATCGGAACGGGCCAGACCCAGTCGGTGCGGGAACTGGTCGAGTTCGCGTTCGGCACGGCGGGCCTGAACTGGGAGGACCACGTCGTCCTGGACGCCAAGTACACCCGGCCCGCCGAGGTCGACCTGCTGTGCGCCGACCCGAAGAAGGCGCGGGAGCAGCTCGGCTGGGAGCCCGAGATCACCTTCGAGGGCCTGGTCCGGATGATGGTGGAATCGGACCTGCGGCTGCTGTCGGAGTCGTCGCGCCCCGAGGACGAGCCGTTCAGCCCCGACCACTGGTGACCCCTCCTCCGCGGTGACGCGCCCCCGGCGACGCGGCCCCCGGCGACGCCCCGCACCGGCGCGCCGCGCCCGGCGGCGTGACACCATGCGATCATGGCTGACGTCGCCGCGGGGCCGGGGAACATCCGGCTGAGCACCGGGCCGGGACGCTGGATCCTGCTCTCGACCGTCCTCGGCTCTGGACTCGCGCTGCTCGACTCGACCGTCGTCAACGTCGCGCTGCCCGCCATCGCCGAGGATCTCGGCGCGGACATGGCGGGGCTGCAGTGGACGGTCAACGCCTACACGCTGACGCTCGCCGGGTTCATCCTGCTCGGCGGGTCGCTCGGCGACCGGTACGGGCGGCGGCGGATCTTCCTGATCGGCGTGGTGTGGTTCGCGGTCGCGTCGGTGCTGTGCGCCGTCGCGCAGGACGTCGGGATGCTGGTGGTGGCCCGTGCGCTGCAGGGCGTGGGCGGGGCGCTGCTCACCCCGGGCGCGCTGGCGATCATCCAGGCGTCGTTCGTCCCGGACGACCGGCCGCGCGCGGTCGGGGCCTGGTCGGGGCTCGGCGGGATCGCCGGGGCCGTCGGGCCGTTCGCGGGCGGCTGGCTGGTGGAGGCGGCGGGCTGGCGGTGGGTGTTCCTGCTCAACGTGCCGCTCGCCGCGCTCGTGGTGCTGGTGGCCGCGCGGCACGTCCCGGAGAGCGCCGACCCGGACGCGCGCGGACGGTTCGACGTGTTCGGCGCCGTCCTCGCGGCCCTCGCCCTCGCGGGCACGACGTACGCGCTGACCGAGGCGCCGAGCGGGCACGCCCGTCCGCTCGCGGTGGCGGTCGCCGCCGCCGTCGGCGGTGGCGGCCGCCGCGGCGTTCCTCGCGGTGGAGCGCAG
>NZ_MKJY01000293.1 GCF_001942465.1 Actinomadura sp. CNU-125 | reverse complement strand
ACGACAGGACGAGCGCCGCTCGCGCGCTGGTCGAACCCGCCCATGATGCCGAGGCCGCGCACGTGCACGGTGAGGTCGTCGGGGACGATCACCTCGACGCCGCCCATGATCGCCCACGCGTGGATCGTCAGCTCGCCCTCGGTGAACCGCGCCTCGCGCAGGTCGATCTTGCCGCCGCCCCACCAGGTGAACGAGCTGAACCGGCGCGGCGCGTTCCACACGCCCGACCGCCGGAACCCGCTCATGATCCCGATGCCGGTCTTCCACGTGGGCGCGCCGTCCACCGGCCGGTAGTCGACGGCGCCCGTCGGCGGCGGGGCCGCCGCGCCGCCCGGCGCGGGCAGGTCCCGGGTGAGCGGCTGCAGCTCCGAATAGGTCTTCGCCGCGTACACCGCGTCGAGCCGCTCGTCGAGTTCGGCGAGCGTGAGCCGGCCGTCGCCCGCCGCGTCCCGCAGGATCTGCGCCACCTGGTCCCGATCGGCGTCGGACGCCCGCATCTCCGGTGTTCCGGGCGTCCCGGCGGGCTCGGGAAGGTTCGTCATGACGCAAGCCTAATCCGCCGGAACCGTCCGGTGCAGGGTCAATCGGCGCGCGGCTCCAGCCGGACGATCACCGACTTCGACGTCGGCGTGTTGCTGATCGCGGCGGTGCTGTCGAGCGGGACCAGGACGTTCGTCTCGGGGAAGTACGCCGCCGCGCAGCCGGGCGCGGTCGGGTAGCCGACGACCCGGAAGGACGGCGCCCGCCGCTCCTCGCCGCCCGCCCATTCGGACACGAGGTCGACCATGGCGCCGTCCGCGAGGCCGAGCGCGGCGAGGTCCGACGGGTTGACGAACACGACGCGGCGTCCGGCCTTGATGCCCCGGTAACGGTCGTCCAGCCCGTAAACGGTGGTGTTGTACTGGTCGTGGCTGCGGACGGTCTGCAGCAGCAGCCGCCCCGCGGGGACGCGCAGCACCTCCAGCTCGTTGACGGTCAGGTTCGCCTTGCCCGTCGCGGTCGGGAAGCGGCGCTCGTCGCGCGGCGCGTGCGGCAGGACGAACCCGCCCGGTTCGCGAACGCGGGCGTTGAAGTCGTCGAAACCGGGCACCACCCGGGACACGTGGTCGCGGACGACGTCGTAGTCCCGCTCCATCGCGGCCCACCCGACGACCGAGCCGGGCAGCGTCGCGCGGGCCAGCCGGCACACGATCGCGACCTCCGACAGCAGGTCCCCGGACGCGGGGGCGAGCCGGCCGCGGGACGCGTGCACCATGCCCATCGAGTCCTCGACGGAGACGAACTGCGGCCCGGACTCCTGGACGTCGCGTTCGGTGCGGCCGAGCGTCGGCAGGATCAGCGCGTACTCGCCGGTCACCGCGTGCGAGCGGTTCAGCTTCGTCGACACGTGCGCGGTCAGCCGGCAGTTCCGCAGCGCCGCCTCGGTGACGGCCGAGTCGGGGGTGGCGCGGACGAAGTTGCCGCCCATCCCGAAGAACACCTTCGCCGTCCCGTCCCGCATCGCGCGGATCGCGTCGACGGTGTCCAGGCCGTGCTCGCGGGGCGGCTCGAACCCGAACTCGGCGGCGAGGGCGTCCAGGAAGGCGGGCGCGGGCTTCTCGTAGATCCCCATCGTGCGGTCGCCCTGCACGTTGGAGTGGCCGCGGACCGGGCAGACGCCCGCGCCGGGACGGCCCACGTTGCCGCGCAGCAGCAGGAAGTTGACGACCTCGCGGATCGTCGGCACCGAGTTGCGGTGCTGGGTGAGGCCCATCGCCCAGCACACCACGATGCGCTTCGCCGCGAGGACGTCGCCGAGCGTCGCGGCGATCTCCGCGCGGGTCAGGCCGGTGGCCGCCAGGACGTCGTCCCAGTCGAGGTCCAGCACGTGCTTCTCGAACGCCTCGAACCCGTGCGTGTGCGCGTCGAGGAACTCGCGGTCGAGCGCGTCCGGCGCGTCCGATTCCAGCAGCAGCCGGTTGAGGGCCTGGAACAGGGCCAGGTCGCCGTTCAGGCGGATCTGCAGGAAGCGGTCGGCGAGCGCGGTGCCCTGCCCGGTGACGCCGGACGGCCGCTGCGGGTTCTTGAACCGCATCAGCCCGGCCTCGGGCAGCGGGTTGACGGCGATGATCCGCGCGCCGTCCTTCTTGGCCCGCTCCAGCGCCGACAGCATCCGCGGATGGTTCGTCCCCGGGTTCTGCCCGACGACGAGCACGAGGTCGGCCTTGTAGAGGTCCTCCAGCATGACCGAGCCCTTGCCGACCCCGAGCGTCTCGGTCAGCGCGGACCCGGACGACTCGTGGCACATGTTGCTGCAGTCGGGCATGTTGTTCGTGCCGAACTCGCGCGCGAACAGCTGGTACGCGAAGGCCGCCTCGTTGCTCGTCCGTCCGGAGGTGTAGAAGACGGCCTCGTCGGGGGAGCCGAGGGAGGTCAGCTCGGACGCGAGCAGGCCGAACGCGTCGTCCCAGCTCACGGGCTCGTAGTGGGCGGCGCCGGGCCGCCTGAGCATCGGCTCGGTGAGCCGCCCCTGCTGCCCGAGCCAGTGGTCGGACCGCTCGCCGAGCTCGTCGACGGTGTGCGCGGCGAAGAACTCGCGGGTGATCCGCCGGGTCGTGGCCTCCTCCGCGACGGCCTTGGCGCCGTTCTCGCAGAACTCCGCGACGTGCCGCTTGTCGCCCTCCGGCCAGGCGCAGCCGGGGCAGTCGAACCCCTGCTTCTGGTTGACCCGCAGCAGCGTCAGCGCGGTCCGCCGGGCGCCCATCTGCTCGTACGACTGCCGCAGCGCCGCCGTCACGCCCGGGACGCCCGCCGCCCACGTCTTCGGCTCCGACACCTGCATCTCGCCGTCATCGAAGTCGCCGGTGGGGGCCTTGCGGCTCATGTTCACGTCCTCGTCGGGTCGGTGCCGGGCCTTCCACTGTCGCACGGAAGCGGCGCGCGGGCCCGTCCGATCTCCGGCAGATGGAAAAACCTCGGCTTGCGCGGGACGGGATCACTGCGGCGGGCCCTTCGCCAGCCGGACGTTCGCGGCGACGATCCCGCCGCCCCGCCGCGCCCACTCGATCCGGACGACGTCGCCCGGATGGCGGCGCAGCATGAGGCCGGTCAGCGTGCCGGGCGAGTCGACGCCCTGGCCGCCGAACGTGACGATCGTCGCGCCCACCGGGATCCCGGCGGTCTCGGCGGGGCTGCCCGGGACGATCTCGACGACGCGCGCGCCCGGGTCCGTCCCGTTGCCGCGCACCATCACGCCCAGCATCGCGGTCTCGCCGATGTGGACGGTCGCGGACGCCTCCCCGCGCCGGATCTGCGCGGCGATCTCCAGCGCCCGGTCCGCCGGGATCGCGTAGCCGCGCGGTTTCTCCCGTCCGCTCCGCGACCCCTCCGGCAGGGCCGTCGAGGCGGCGGTGTTGACCCCGATCACCCGTCCGGCGGAGTTCAGCAGCGGCCCGCCGGAGTCGCCCGGCTTGATCGGCGCGCTCACCTCGATCATCCCGGCGAGCCGCTCGACGCTGCCGTCGCTGTCGTCGCGCGCGGTGACGGTCTGGCCGAGGGCGGTGACGTGCCCGGTGACCACGCTCGGCTCGCCGCCGTCGCCGCCCGCGTTGCCGACGGCGGTGACCGGGTCGCCGATCGCGACCGTGGACACCGGCGCGAACCGCGCGGCGGGCAGCCCGGACGCGCCGGTCAGCCGGATCACCGCGATGTCCTGCATCGTGTCGTACCCGATGACCTGCGCCCCGTAGGTGCGGTCGGTGTCGGTGTCGGTCCCCTCGATCCCGGTGGCGCCCTGGATGACGTGGCCGTTGGTGAGCACGAACCCCGAGGCGTCCAGCACGATGCCCGTCCCCGCGGCCCGCGTGCTCTCCAGGCCCCGCACGACCGTGATGTTGACGACGCCCGGCTGCCGCTCGCTGAAGTCCGTCCGCTCCGGGGCGACCTCCGTCGCCGTGACGGGCGGCGGGACGGCGTTCTCCGTCTCCTCGCCCGGCAGTCGGCAGGACGGGGCGAGCAGGGCCAGCAGCGCGAGCAGAGCCAGCGGCAGCACAGAACGGACGCCGGTACGTCCGGGGAGTTCGCTCACTGCGTTCCTCCTCACCCTTTGGCTCCATAATTCCCGATCTCCCGTGATTAGTCCCTGTCCGGCTTGACCCCGCCCCTAGCTAACGGTTATCTGTAGGCTTCGACGGAGGGAGGCGGCCGATGCAGGACATCGTCCTGGCACTGCTGGCGAAGGAACCCGCGCACGGGTACGAGCTGCGCGCGCGCCTGCGCGACGCGCTCGGCCCGCTCGGCGAGGACCTGAACGCGGGCCAGATCTACGTGACGCTGCGGCGGCTGGAGAAGGCGGGGCTGGTGGAGTCCCGCGTCGTCGGGCAGTCCGACCGTCCCGACCGCAAGGTCCACGAGCTCACCCCGGCGGGCCGCGACCGCGTCACCGCGTGGCTCACCGAGCTCGGCTGGGAGCGCACCGCCCCCACCGAGTTCCACCTGAAGCTGCTCGCCGCCCGCGCCGCCCGCCTCGCCGACCCCGTCGAGCTCGTCGACGCCCAGCGCCGCGAGCTGCTGCGCCGCCTCGCCGACGTGCAGCGCGCCGCGCTCGCCGAACCCCCCGGCGGCCGCGCCGCGCTCCTGCTGGAGGGCGCCGCCCTCCGCCTGCAGGCCGACCTCCGCTGGCTCGACGCCTGCGAAACCCACTGGACGAAGGAACCCGAGTGAACGAGTACGTGATCCGCGCGCGGGACCTGCGCCGGCACTACGGCAGCGGCCCCGGCCTCGTCCGGGCCGTGGACGGCGTCGGCCTCGACGTCGCGGCCGGTGAGACCGTCGGGATCGTCGGCCCGAGCGGATGCGGGAAATCGACCCTCCTGCACCTGCTGGGCGGGCTCGACCGTCCGGACGGGGGCGAGGTCCGCCTCGCCGGGCGTCCGCATCGACGGGCTCGCCGAGGCCGCGTCGGCCCGGATGCGGCGCGACCGAGTCGGTTTCGTGTTCCAGGCGTTCCACCTGGTCGACGAGCTGACCGCCGTCGAGAACGTGGAGCTGCCCGCGCTGCTCGCCGGGACGTCGCGCCGGGCCGCCCGCCGCCGCGCCGCGCACCTGCTCGAACGGACCGGCCTCGCCGACCGCGCCGGTCACCTGCCCGGCGCACCTGTCCGG
The DNA here is from genome assembly GCF_001942465.1 of Actinomadura sp. CNU-125. Classification (GTDB taxonomy): domain Bacteria; phylum Actinomycetota; class Actinomycetes; order Streptosporangiales; family Streptosporangiaceae; genus Spirillospora. Next base: position 1,321 of record NZ_MKJY01000293.1, on the reverse strand, counting down.
CGGGCAGCGGCAGCGCGTCGCGGTGGCGCTGGGCCCTGGTGAACGACCCGCCGCTGCTGCTCGCCGACGAGCCCACCGGCAACCTCGACAGCGCGGCCGCCGCCGACGTCCTGCGGCTGTTCGCCGCGCTGCGCGCCGAGGGCCGCACCCTCGTCGTCGTCACCCACGACTCCCGCATCTCCGGGACCGCCGACCGGCTGATCACCATGCGCGACGGCGCGTTCGTCGACCAGACGGTCCTGACCGGCCGCACCGGCGGGCTCGGCTCGCTGTCCGGGCTCGTCTGATGGGCCGCTCCGCGCTCGTCCTGCGGCTGGCGCTGCGCGACCTGCGCCGCCGCCCCGCCCAGGCGTTCCTCCTGCTGACGGCGATCACCGCCACCGCCGCGACCCTCACGCTCGGCCTGCTCGTCCGGGGCGCCGCCGACGACCCGTGGGAGCGCACCCGCGCCGCCACCGCGGGCCCCGACGCGGTGCCGCGCGTCGGCCGCGGCGCCCCTCAGGCCCTGGCCCGCGAACCGGAGGTGACCGGGACGAACCGCCCGTACCCCACCCTGTCGACCACCCTCCGCGCCGGAGACACCGAGGTGATGGCGGTGGTCCAGGGCCGCGACACCGACCTCCCGCCCGCACCCGACGACCGCCCGGCGGCCGGGAAATCCCCGTCGGCCGAACGTGAGGGCGCGGTGCCGGGTCCTCGGCGGCCCGCCGACGGGCGCCCGACGGGCGGGGGGACGGAGGGGGACGAAATGGCGGCGCGGCGCTCGATCGGCCGTTCGTCACAGACGGGCACTGGCTGACGTCCGGGACGGCCGTGGTCGAGCGGGCGTTCGCCGAGGCGCTGGGCGTCCGGCCGGGCGACCCGATCGTGGTCGGGGGCCGCCGGCTGCCCGTCGCGGGGATCGCCGTCACGACCGGGCGCGCGCCCTACCCATCGTCCGCGCCCGGCCTCGTCGGACGACCCGCGCCGACACGGCCGGGCTGGACGCGCGGGAGCGGAGCTGGACGATGCCGGTGCGGCTCGCCGACCCCGCCGGGGCGCCCGCGTTGTCGAAGCGCGCTGCGCGGACGGCTGCGCGGGCCCGCCGCCGGCGGGGTGCGGGTCGTGGCCGCGCCGGACATCGCCGCGTGCGCGACCGCCGAACTGCGGCTCGCCGACCGGGCGCTGCTCGGCGGGACGTGGGCGGCGGCGATCCTCGCGGGATTGTGCGGTCGCGCTGCTGGTCGGCGGCGGGCTCGCCGAGCAGGGCCGCCGGGTCGGGCTGCTGAAGGCCGCCGGGGCGACGCCCGCGCTGGTCGCGGCCGTCCTGCTGGCCGCCACC
>NZ_MKJY01000292.1 GCF_001942465.1 Actinomadura sp. CNU-125 | reverse complement strand
GGGGCGTCCGCCGCGCCGCGCGATCGCCGCGCCGGAGGCGCCCCGGCCGAGACCCCGGAGGAGTGCGGCACCTACGAGGGACCGGACTCCGCGTGGATGTCCGGCTGCCTCTACCTGTCCGGGTTCTCGAACGTGACGAAGCTGGACGGCGCGACGATCATCAACGATCCCGAGTTCGCCGATCCCGTCCTCACCAACGTCATCTACAAGATCACCCGGACGGGCGCGGAGCTGCGGCAGCGGTTCGTCGCCCCGCTGCGGTCGCGGTCGACGTTCCTGACGTTCGGACTCATGCCGACGACGGCGACGATGGAGCTGACCCAGGTGCCGCTGGAGCCGGGCGGTCCCGTCTACGGGGCCGTCGAGGCGATCACGAACCTGGAGACGGGCGTCCAGACGGTCAAGGCGCACATGAAGATGTCGATCCGCCTCTACGACGTCAGTGTGAAGGGGACGCCCCTCGACGTCGGCGCCCGCTGCCGCAGCTCGGTCCCCGCCGAGTTCGAGCTCACCGGCACCATGACGAACATCCTGGAGGGCGGCGTCCTGGACGGGACGTTCGCGATCCCGCCGTTCGAGGGCTGCGGCGCGGCCGAGGACCTCGACCCGCTGTTCAACGCGACGGTGTCGGGCTCGAAGAACCTGCTCCGCGTGACCCTCGGCACCACCTGCCTCCCGTTCGCGCAGATCGGCTGCCCGCCGGTGCTGCCCGAACCGTCCCGTTCCGGGTCCGCCGCCGGCTGACCCGCTCCCGTGCACCAACGAAGGAGGAAGACCGTGGCCCCTCCCATCGAGCAGTGGCGCCGCTGGATCGCCGAGAACCTGCTGCTGGGCAACCCGCCGGAGGCGATCCGCGCGGTGCTGGAGCGGAACGAGTTCGGGGCGGCCGAAGCGGCCCGCGAGGTGGACGCGGCGCTGGAGAGCCCGTACGTGCAGGGCGGCTCGCGCGTCGCCAACCGGCTCCGCAAGCGCGAGTGGACGCTCACCGTCTACGGGCGGCTCGCGCGGATGCGGGCGAACAGCGGCGTGGTCGAACGGCGGGAACGTCCGTCCCGGGACGAGTTCTTCGAGGAGTACTACGCGCAGAACCGGCCGGTCATCATCACCGGAATGCTCAAGTCGTGGCCCGCGCTGGAGAAATGGAACCTCGGCTACTTCCGGGACCGCTGCGGCGACCGCGAGGTCGAGGTGCAGTTCGGCCGCGAATCGGACGAGAACTATGAGCTCAACGGTCCGCGGCACAAGCGTGTGATGCCGTTCCGGCAGTACCTCGACCTCGTCGAGTCGGCCGGGAAGACGAACGACTTCTACATGACGGCGAACAACGGTTCCCGGAATCAGGACGCGCTGGACGCCCTGTGGTCCGACATCGACCCGATCGACGAATACCTCGACGGCGACACGCGCGACAAGAGTTTCTTCTGGCTCGGCCCGGCGGGCACGAAAACCCCGTACCACCATGACCTCACGAACAACTTCATGGCGCAGGTCATCGGCCGGAAGCACGTGAAGCTGGTGCCGCTGCACGACACTTCGTACATCTACAACAACGTCCACTGCTACTCCGAAGTGGACGCGAGCGCGGTCGACGACGCGCGGTTCCCGAAGATGCGCGACGCGCAGGTGCACGAGTGCACGCTGGGGCCGGGCGAACTGCTGTTCATCCCGATCGGCTGGTGGCACTACGTAGAGGGCCTCGACACGACGGCGACGATGAGCTTCACGAACTTCCGCCGCTACAACGACTTCGCGGAGAACTACACCACCTACCAGCACCTTTAATAAAGCTGCGCGCGAACCGTCAACTTTCCCGTACTGATCGACGTCATACGTCCGACGGACGGACCGAACGGACCGGACGGACCGAACGGACGGGCGAGGCGGCGGGAGCACAGGTGGCCGAACGGCGTACGGTGCTGCAGGGATCCCCGCTGCTCCCCGAAGACCCGAAGCGGATCGGGGACTACTGGCTCGCGAGCCGGCTCGGCGCGGGCGGCCAGGGCGTCGTGTTCGAGGCGTACGGCGAGACCGGCGAGCGGGTCGCGGTCAAGGCGTTCCACGAGCGGCTCGCCGGAAGCCCGCGGCTGCGCGCGCAGGCGGGCCGGGAGGTCGCCGCCGCCCGCCGCGCCGCGTCCTTCTGCACCGCCCGCATCCTGGCCGCCGACCTCGACGGCCCGCGCCCGTACATCGTCAGCGAGTTCATCGAGGGCCCCAGCCTGCGCGACGTCGTGCTGGAGACCGGCACGTACGGCGGCGACGACCTGGTGCGGCTGGCGACCGGCATCGCCACCGCGCTCACCGCCATCCACCAGTCCGGCGTCATCCACCGCGACCTCAAACCGGGCAACGTCCTGATCGGCCCGGAAGGCCCCCGGCTCATCGACTTCGGCATCGCCCGCACCGACGACATGACGCTGACGGCCGCCGAAGGCGTCATCGGCACCCCCGGCTACACCGCCCCCGAAGTGCTCCGCGGCGAGCGGGCCGCCCCCGCCGCCGACGTGTTCGCCTGGGGCGTCGCCGTGGTGTTCGCCGCGACGGGCCGCTCCCCGTACGGCGCGCCGGACTTCGCCGCGTCCCTGCGGCGCATCGTCGCGGACGACGCCGACCTCACCGCCGTGGACGAGCCGCTCCGCACGCACGTCCGCCGCGCGCTGGCCGTCGACCCGGACGACCGCCCGACCGCCCCCGAACTGCTCCTCGCGCTGATCGGCGGCGCCGACGCGGCGGCGCTGCTCGGCGAGGGCAGCCGGATCGCCGCGGCCGTCCGGCCCCCGGAGTCGCACGCGCCGGACCCGTCCCTGCACGGCCGCGTGAACGCGCGTGCCGCGACGTCCCCGACGCCGACCGTCCGCTCGTCCCGTGCCTGCTGCTCGGGCTCGTCGGCGCGGACGGGGAGCCGCGGCCCGTCCCGCGCGCGGACCTGCTCGCCGCCGGGCCGCCCGGCTCCGCCGAACCCCTCGACCGGATCCTCGCGATCTTCGCGGCCGCCGGGCTGATCGAGATCGCCGGCGAGGTCTGCTCCCTCGCCGCCCCCGCGCTCGCCCACACCTGGCCCCGCCTGCGCGCCTGGATCGCCGACGACCGTGAAGGACTGCGCGTCCGGGACGAGCTGGCCCGCGGCGCGCGCCTCTGGGACGAGCACGGCCGCAAGCCCGGCGACCTGCTGCAAGGCACCGCGCTGGCCTCGACCGCGCAGTTCGCCACCACGCAGCGGACCCGGGTCGGACTCGGCGGCCCCGCGCAGGACTTCCTCGCCGCGAGCCGCGCCCGGGACCGGCGGCGGACCCGGATCCGCCGCGCACCGCCGCGGCGACCGCCGTGTTCCTCGTGCTGTCGCTGATCGCCGTCGGCGTCATCGAGTCGCAGCGCCGCGACATCGAACGGCAGCGCAACGAGGCGTGGGCGCGGTCGGTCGCCGCGCGCGCCGAGGCCGTCCGGGACGAGGACCCGCGCGCGCGATGCTGCTGAGCGCGGCGGCGTGGCGCATCGCGGCGGTCGACGACGCGCGCGGCCAGGTGCTGACGGCCCAGTTCGAGCAGGCCGTCGCGGTGCGGGAACTCCCCGCCCAGCCGAACCACACCGCGACCAATCTGTCGCTGAGCGCCGACGGCGAGCGGCTCGTGCACATCGGTGCCGCCCCCGACCGAGGCGCCGAATTCATCGACGTTCCGACGTTGCGCGAGCGTCCCATCGACCTCACCGGCGCGCCCGCCGAGACCGACCCGTGGGCGGTGAGCCCGGACGGCCGTCTCGTCGCCTTCCGGCCCGGCGGGAGCACGATCCTCTGGGACCTGGAGAAACAGCGCCAAGTGGGCGAGCCCGTCCCCGCGTCCATCACCCGACTGCCACCCGCGACATCGGCCTCAGCATGTACTGGCAGGACGGCACGCGTACCGAGCCGACGCGCCTGTGGGACTTCCGGACGGGCGAGGCCGTGCCGGGCGTGCCCGGCGGCCTGCAGGCCGAGGTCAGCGCCGACAACCGGCGCGCGGCGATCGTCACGGACGAGACCCACGTGGAAGTCTGGGACCTGCGGGAACACCGCCGGCTGACCACCATCGAGACGTTTGAACCGCTCGGTGAACACGACACCAGTGAACGCGTGGCGCCCGCGTTGAGCCGGGACGGCAAGACCGTCGCGCTCGCCTTCGGGGAGGGAAAGGTGGGCGTCTGGGACGCCGCTACCGGCGAACCGCGCACGGACGACCGGGGCGCACTGCTGACCGGAACCCTGCGCGGGTCGCACTCGCTGACGTTCGCCTCCGACGGCCGGTTCCTCCTCGGCGTCAGCCGCGAGGACGGGGTGCGCATGTGGCGGGTCGACGGGATGGTCGAGACGTTCGCCCGCGACGCCAACGCCGGACAGGCCGCCTTCGGGCCGGGCGACCGCACGCTGGTCGTCGTCGACGGTGATCAGCAGGGCGCCTGGCTGCGCGTGTTCGACGTGTCCCGGCACACCCGGCCCGAGGCGTCGCTGACCTACCCCGCCGCCACCGTGGAGGGGCACCGAGGCGCGTTCAGCCCGGACGGGCGCCTCTTCGCGCTGCGCGACCTGTCGTCCGTCCGGACCTGGAACGTCGACACCGGCGAGCCGGTGGGCCCGGCCGTCCCGAACAAGGTCGGCGGGGTGGAACCGGACCTCCTCGTCGGCTTCACACCGGACGGGCGCAACGTGTACGACAGCCACCGGCCGAGCGGCATCCGGTTCTTCGACCCGAAGACCGGACGGGTGACCCGGACGCTCGGGCCCGCCTATCCCGGCGGGGTGGCGCCGACGAACAGCGTGTCGTTCGACCGCGACGGCGATCGCGTCGTCTACACCGTCGACGGAGGCCAGACCACCCTCGTCCGGGACCTGCCCAGCGGACGCCTGGTCGCCCGGTCCGCCGCCGGAGAGGGCGGCTGGGGGCTGGCGATGATGCGACCGGACGGCGAGGCGATCATCGTCCAGGACGGGCAGGGCGCCCTCCTGGTGTCCCTGCCGACGGGAAACGCCGCCGCCTCTACACGAGCTCGTGGAGCGGCATCGGCGCGCAGAGCCCGGACGGCCGCCTGCTCGCCCAGCGCGGCGCCACCGCGATCCGGCTGTTCGACATGGAGGGCTTCGAGATGCTGGACCCCGCCTTCCCCCTGGAAGACACGGGCAGCGTGGCCGTCTCCTTCACGCCGGACGGCCGGTTCCTCGTCGCCGCGGACTCCGTCGGCCGCCTGCACCTCTGGGACGTCCGGACCCGGAGGCCGCTCGGCGGCCCGGTCCCCCTCCACAACGGCCCGGTGCTCGACATCGCGTTCCGCGACGGCGGCACGCGGATGCTCACCGCCGGGACCGACGGCACCGTCCGGGAGACCTCGCTCGACCCCGGCGACGCCGTGCGGGAGATCTGCGACCGGGCCGGCGAGGGCCTCACCGAGGCCGAATGGCGCCGGTACGTCCCGGACGTTCCGTACCGTCCGGCCTGCCGCTGAGCCTGCTTCTTTGTACCGGGCGGACACTTCGGTTCCGCCCGGTCTTCTTTTTCTGTCACCGGGTGAGTACGGGGCTTCGCCGTTGTATCGGAAATGACAAATTTCCGGCCTCTTCGACCAATTGAGAAACGTGGTCGTATCTATTGAAGGGGTTGAGTGAAGGAGGCGGAGTTTTTGTCAATGGCCAGTACAGACACCCTGTCCGGACGCTGAGTAGCTTGCATCAACGAATATCAGAGCTTTTCAAGATCTGATTTTTCGGGGGGCGTTTCGACTCTGCGGTGCGTCGCCTGATGCACCGGGTCCCGTCCAGAAAGGGCATCACGTTGGAAGGCAAGCTCAAGAACCGTACGCGTCGCGCGGTCAGCGGCCTCGCGGCCGCGGCCATCGGTGGTCTCGGCCTCACCGCGCTCGGCGTCGCCGCCGCCGCGCCCGCCATGGCGGAGCCCGTCCACCAGACGCTCAACTACCACTGCGTCTTCCCGCTGATCGGCAACCAGCCGCTCGTCGTGGACGTCCGGTCCGACATCCCCACGGAGATCGCCGTCGGCGAGCAGACGCCGGCGTTCCAGATCGAGGCGACCGCGCACATCACCCCGACCATCCACAACGGGCTGCGGGCCGTGCAGGCCGCCACGCTGGAGGGCTGGGCCACCGCGCAGGCGACCCTGTCGGTGCCGGAGTCACCGTCGCTGCCGGTCGCCGTGGACGCGCTGTTCGACACCGTCGAGGTCCCGAACCGCCCGGGCGCCTCCTGGGACCTGATCGCCACCGGCGCCGCGCCGCAGCTGGTGTTCACCCAGACCGGCCCGGGTGAGATCCACGTCGGCGACATGACGCAGATGATCAACCCGAAGCGGGCGGACGGGACCGAGGTCTGGCCGGGCGGCCAAGAGGTCGCGTGCACCAAGGACCCGGGCCAGGACGAGCCGTTCGCCACCTTCGAGATCGTCGACGGCACCACCCCGACCCCCACCCCGACCCCGACCCCGACGCCG
>NZ_MKJY01000291.1 GCF_001942465.1 Actinomadura sp. CNU-125 | reverse complement strand
ACCACGTGGTCATGTCGTCCACTGCGCACTCCTCGGGGGGTGGTTGCGCTAACCGACACTGATGTCGGTTAAGTGGAGCCGAGTATGCGGCGGCCGCCGCGGGGCGTCAACCCCCGCGGCGGCCGCGAGCGCCTCGGTCCGTCCCCTGGACGGCGCGTCATTCGGCGTTGCCGAGCCCCGTCCACAGCAGCCGCATCGCGCCCTCGACCAGCAGCGACCGGGGCATGTCGGGATGCCGCTCCCACCACTGGGCGACGCCGTCGAGACCGGTGATGAGAAGTTCGACCATCGCCTCGCCGATCGGCTCGCCCGGCTCGACGCCGACCGTGCGCATGTCGCCGGCGAGCAGCGCCGTGACCGCGTGCGTGCGGGACTCCCGGATGCCCTGGCGGACCGTGCGGATCTCCGGGTCGTCCTCGTCGGTGCGGTCGAAGAGAAGCCTGCGGGCTGCGGGTTTGCTCTCCGCGAAGCTGAAGTAGGCGTCGATCGTCGAGCGCATCCGCGCCTCGGCCGGACCGGCGCCGGTGATGCGCGCGCCGACGTGCTCGATCAGCGCGGTGTTCTGCTCCTGCATGACCGCGAGCAGCAACACCCGCTTGGACGGGAAGTGGTCGTACAGCACCGTGCGGGCGACCCCGGCGGCGGCGGCGATCTCGCCCAGCGACGCCCCGTTGTACCCCTTGCTCGCGAAGACCTCCAGCGCGGCGGCGGTGATCAGGGCCCGGCGCGCCGGCCCCCGCATCCGCGTCTTCGGCGGACCTTCACCCATCGTCTTGACTCCCCTCCTGGTTTCCCTGCACTCTAGCCGACACACATGTCGGTTACGGCGTCGTGAAGGCGCCGTCGCACCGCCCGTCCGTCCGGACGGCAGGGAGTGGCACATGGGGCGCAGAGACGTGTCGATCGCCGTCGTCGGCTGCGGGTTCAGCGGCATCGGCCTGGCCATCGGCCTGAAACGGGCCGGATTCGACGACATCACGATCTACGACAAGGCCGCCGGGCCCGGCGGCGTCTGGCTGGCCAACACCTACCCGGGCGCCGCGTGCGACGCCCCCTCCCACCTGTACTCCTTCTCCTTCGAGCCGAAGCCCGACTGGTCGCGCCGCTTCGCCGAACAACCCGAAATTCTGGAGTATCTACGACATTGCGTCACAAAGTACGGCCTGACGGACCATTGCCGGTTCCGGACCGAGGTCGTGGACGCCACGTTCCTCCCGCACGCCGCGCGCTGGCGCGTCCGCACCGCCGACGGCGGCCAGGCCGAGTACGACCTGGTCGTCGCCGCCTGCGGGCAGCTGTCGAACCCGGCCGTCCCGCCCGTCCCGGGGCTCGACGGCTTCGCGGGCACCGTGTTCCACTCCGCCCGCTGGGACCACGGGCACGACCTGGACGGGGCGCGCATCGCCGTCGTCGGCAACGGCGCCAGCGCGATCCAGTTCGTCCCGCTGATCGCGCCCGGCGCGGAGAGGCTCACGGTGTTCCAGGTCGAGTCCCACTGGATCAGCCGCAAACCCGACCGCGTGTACCCGCGGCCGCGCAAGGCGCTCAACCGCCGCGTCCCCGCCGTCCAGCGGCTGTCCCGGCTCGGGATCTTCCTCTGGTTCGAGCTGGTGCTGAACCCGAGCCTGGTCCTGCCGCGCGGCCGCCGGACGCTGTCGCTGCCCGTCCGCGCCCTGTGCCGGTTCGCGCTGCGCTCGGTGCGCGACCGGGGGCTGCGCGACCGGCTCACCCCGCGCTACGAGCCCGGCTGCAAGCGGATCCTGACGTCCAGCGAGTACTACGAGGCGCTGAACCGGCCGAACGTCGGCGTCGTCGACCGGCCCATCGCGGAGATCACCCGGCAGGGCGTCCGGACGTCCGACGGCGACCATCACACCGTCGACACCATCATCTGGGCGACCGGTTTCCGCTCCCAGGACTTCGTCGCGCCGATGCGCGTCACCGGCCCGCACGGACGCGAGCTGAACGCGTCCTGGAAGGACGGCGCCCGCGCCTACCTGGGCATGTCCGTCGCCGGATTCCCGAACTTCTTCCTCATGTACGGGCCGAACACCAACGTCGGGTCCGGGTCGATCGTGCACATGCTCGAGAGCCAGACCGCCTACATCGTCCAGGCGGCCCGGCTGCTCGCGTCCGGCGTCGCCTCGCTGGAGGTCCGCGCGGACGTCCTCGACCGGTTCGACGCCGCGACTCAGCGACGCCTCGCCGCGTCCGTCTGGAACCAGGGCGGATGCGACAGCTGGTACCTGGACGAGGAGCGGCGCAACACCAACAACTGGCCCGGCTTCATGACCGGCTACCGGCGCCGGACCCGCCGCCTCGACCCCGCCGACTACCACCTCGAACGCTGAGGACCGGACGGGGACGGGACGGGCCGGGCCGTCCCGCCCGTTCGCCCTACGCGGGGGCCGCCGGGACTTCGCCGTCGGAGGCCGGGGCGGCGGCCGGGAAGGGGACGGCGACGTGGCCCTCGGTCATGAGCCGGCCGAACATCTCCTTGAGCGCGTCGGCGTCGTTGAGGTGCGGGAACGGCTCGTCGGGCGCCTCGACGCCGAGGAACGAGCACAGCGGGTCCCAGCCTTCGCGCACGTCGAACACCAGCAGCCGGTCCGCGGGCAGGCCCGCCCGCACCGTCTCGACGTACCGCTCGAAGGCCGCGACCGCGGTGTCCTCGTCCGGGACACCGGCGTCGGGGTCCCAGTCCGCGCCGAACAGGTCGCGTCCGTGCCGGTCGAGGAGGGGACGCATCCGCTGCATGGCCTCGGCGACCGGGCGGGCGGCCTCGGGCAGGTCGTCCGCGGCCATCTGGGCGGGACCGTTCGCCAGCAGGTTGCCGAAGCTGGTGTGCCAGCGGCGCGGGTCGCGGACGGTCAGCACGACCTTCGCCTCCGGGTACGCGGCGGCGAGTTCGGGCCAGAACCCGCTGGACGGCCAGTCCTGCGCGGACGAATATCCGTCCAGCACCCGGTCCCAGTCGACGGGCCCGCCGGCGACGGTGGGAAGCCAGCGGTCGACCTGCTTCGGATTGCTGAGAATTTCGAACATATGGTGGCAGGGCCCGAGCCCGAGCCGTTCCAGGGCCGCCTTCATCGACGTCGTTCCCGTTCGCGGCAGTCCCGCACCGATGACCTTGAGCATGCTGACGCCTTCCACCCTCGATGGCACGTGCGCCGCCGCGCGCCGGAACCCGTGATCCCGGAGGAGCGCGCTTCGGGCGGCACCTGATCGACGCTAGATCACGTTTCGGAAAAGCTCAATGTTCGACGCGGAATTCGCTCTGATATGGCTATGTATTTCCTATTTTTACTGGTGAGCGCGGGGGGAGTGTTCTATGTCACAAAGAATCGGGTGGCAGGATTCATATTATTCGAGTCGAATAGATATGGAACCCGCCCGGCCGGCCGAGGCCGGGCGGCGTCGGGGCGACGCCCCCGGGTGCTCGCGCGCAGGCGCGCGGGCGCCCGGGGTGTCGCGCACGCCCGCGGTTCGCATAGCGTGACTCGTGCGGGGGCGTCCCCGCGCGGCCGGACGGAGGAACGGGCATGACCAGACACGTGCGGCGCGGGGTGACGCTCGTCATCGGCGCCCTGCTCACGATGCTGGGCATCGCGCTGCTCGTCCTGCCCGGCCCCGGCCTGCTGCTCGTGCTCGCCGGGCTGCTCGTGCTCGCCCGCGAGTTCCCGATGGTCGAGCGCTACGTCGAGCCCGTCCAGAACGCGGCGATGCGGGGCGCGGAGGAGAGCGTGTCGTCGCCGTGGCGCCTCGCCGGGTCGATCCTCACGGTGTTCGCGCTGATCGGCGCCGGCGTGGTGTGGGGCCTCGTCGACGCGCTCCCGTTCAGCGGGTGGAGCACCGGTTCGGGCCTGATCCTTTCCGGGTTCATTCTCGTCGGGCTTCTGGTGTGGAGCTTCCGCCGCGTCAAGGCGGCGCAGGCCGCCCAGGCCGCCCAGGCCGCCCGCACCCGATAGCCGGGCCGCGTATGGCCGGGCCGCGCGGGACGGCGATGACACGGCCGCGGGAAAACGAGTGGAAGATCTGATGTCCGGGGCATAAAATGCTCCACCACTCTCCGTGATCATGTCGTGATCGGCGGTTCGGGCGGTGTGCGCGCCCGCCGGGGGACCTGGTGATCCCGTCCGGTAGGGGAGCAGGGGTGCCGAATAGGGGTCGGGTAGGGGTGCAAGGGCCCGCGCGCCGCTGGCTATCGTTGGCGAGGCTTCGAAGGAGCGGGACTTCGGCTCGCCATTAGGCCGATTCTCATCCGGAACGATTGGATGTACCGGGTCGGCCGATAATACAAGCGAATCGATTTCGGGACCACTCCTTCGGCGCACGACGGTAATGGTGAACCAGGGGGTGCCATTGAAAACCGAACTGGGGCAGGTCGACGACCTGCCGGTGGTCAGACTGGAGCTGGCCGCGCTGACGATGTCGGAGTCGCCGCGGCGCGGCGGGATCGACGCCGAGCATGTCGAGGCGCTGGCGGCGGTGCAGGAGGATCTGCCGCCGATCATCGTGCACCGGCCGACGATGGCGGTGCTCGACGGCCGGCACCGGGTGCGGGCGGCCGCACGGCGCGGCGCGACGACGATCGCGGCGCGGCTCTTCCAGGGCGACGGGGACGACGCGTTCGTGCTGGCGGTCCGGGCGAACGTCACCCACGGGCTGCCGCTCCCGATGGCGGACCGCAAGCGGGCGGCCGAACGGATCGTCGCGTCCCATCCACAGTGGTCGAACCGGATGATCGCGTCCGTGACGGGCATGGCCCCGGGCACGGTGGCCGACGTCCGGCGGCGGGCCGGGGGCGAACCCGCCGCGGTCCGGGTCGGACAGGACGGCCGGGCCCGCCCGGTCAACGGGGCGGAACGGCGCGGCGGCGCGTCCGAGCTGATCAACGACAACCCGGACATGTCGCTACGGCAGGTGGCGCGCGCGGTCGGCATTTCCCCGGAGACGGCCCGGGACGTGCGCAACCGGCTGCGCCGGGGCGAGGACCCGCTCGCCACGGGCGTCCGACACCGGCCCCGCCGCCCGCCGCGGTGCCGCTGGCGTTGCGCGCGGACCGCGCCGCGGCCGTCCCGCCGAGGGTGGCGCCGACCAGGGCGCGGTGGTGCAGCGGCTGCGGACCGACCCGGCGCTGCGGCTCAGCGAGACCGGCCGCAGGCTGCTCATGCTGCTCAGCCTGCACACCGTGAAGCCGGGCGAGTGGGAGGCGCTCATCGACGGCGTCCCGACGCACTGCGGTGCCGTCGTCGCGCAGCTCGCCCGCGACTGCGCGCAGCGCTGGGCCGAGTTCGCGGCGACCGTCGAACGGCAACTCCCCGACGCGTCCTCGACCGGGCCGGCGCGCCCGGGGAGCGCGCCCGGCGGGGACCGCTCACGATGTCGTCGCCGTGGGACGGTCGTGGGCGGTTCCCGGCGGGACGTCCCGCAGCCGCACGGGCAGCTCCGTCCGGCGGGCGACGTTCAGCTTGCGGTAGACGCGGGTGAGGTGCTGTTCCACGGTGCTCACCGTGATGAGCAGATCCGCCGCGATCTGGCGGTTGGTGCGTCCCGCGGCGGCGAGGGCGGCGACGCGGCGTTCCGCGCGGTGAGCTCGGCGGCGGCCCCGCCGTCGGCCGGGTCCGGGCCCGCCCCGGCGGGCTCGGGTCGCCGCAGGCCGGACGGTCGTGCTCGGCGCAGGCGAGTTCCTCGCGCGCGAGCGCGAGCTGCGCCGCGTCCCCGCTGTGCTCCAGGAACTTCACCACCGCTCGCGCAGCAGCCGCGCGTCGGGCCGGCGCAGCCCCAGCAGCCAGAACCCGCCGTCGGCGGCCGGCCCGAACACCGCGCCGTGCCCCCGCAGGGCCCGCGCCTCGACCGCCAGCAGTCCCGGGGTGACCTGCGGGGTGTCCATCCCGATCAGGACGAGCGGGCGGCCCGCGTCGGCGTCGGCGAACGTGTGCGCGAGCCGCTCGTCCAGCCCGCCGCCGCGCTGCGCGATCACCTCGATCCCGGCGGGCAGCCACGCGCCGGGCGAACCGTCCAGCACCAGGGTGCGGCGCCCGGCGGGCGCGGCGGCGACCGCGGCGAGGGTGTCGGCCAGCGCCGCCGCGGCCAGCGAGGCGGCCTCGGCGGGCGTGTAGGCCGGGGTCAGGCGGGTCTTGACGCGGCCCGGCACCGGCTCCTTGGCGATCACCAGCAGGTCGGCGTCCGGGGCGGGCGTCGGGCTGGTCGTCGGGGCGGTCGTCGGGGCGGTCATGAGGCGGTCCCGGCCAGGACGCGGCGCATGTCGCGGACGGCGCGGACCGTCCCGCCCACGGTCCCGGTCACCTTCGACTCGCCGGTGCGGGGCAGGTAGGCGACATCGATCTCGGCGATCCGCCACCCGCCGGCGGCGGCGCGCAGCACCGTCTCCAGCGGATACCCGAACCGGCGGTCGCGCACGTCCAGGCCCGTCAGGGCGGCGCGGCGCGCGGCGCGCACCCCAGGTCCCGCAGCCGGGTCC
>NZ_MKJY01000290.1 GCF_001942465.1 Actinomadura sp. CNU-125 | reverse complement strand
GCCGACCTCGCTGTCGTTCACCGAGACGATGAAGGGGTTCGTCACCTACGGCGTCGCCGACCCGCGCGCCGGGGCCGTCGACGCCGGGCGCGAGCCGCTGTCGTTCCGGCTGACGATCACCGCCGACGACGTGGACCGGTTCCTCGCCGAGCCCGACCACGAGGCGGGGGCGCGGGGGTGGGTGGACGCCGCCGCGCGCGGGGGCCGGCGGCCCGTCCTGGACGGCCGGTTCAACCTGTTCGCGCCGACCGGCGACGACGACCGGCGGCTGATGAAGTACCGGCTGTTCTTCACCGACGGCGAGGACCGCCCGCGCACGCTCACCGGCCACAAGGACGTGCTGCACGGGCCGCCGACGCGGATCTGGCCCGACACGTCCACGCTGTACGTGCGGCTGCTGGACGGGCACGTCCCCGAGGACGCCGAAGGGGACGCGGCGGTCGTCGCGGCGGGCGTCCTGCACATCGAGCTGAGCGACTTCGCGCAGCAGCTCACCACGTTCCGGACGTCCGGTCCGGACGGCGCGGCGAAGCTGCTGGACTTCGCCCGGTTCTTCGCCGGGGAGTTGTGGGAGGTTTACGGCCCCGAGTCCGATTAGGGGCCGTTCGAGGACGGGTGCGGGCCGAGGGAACTGCGGGGTGCTCTCGGCCCGTGCCTCTTTTCCGTCCGTTACAGGTCGCCGCGTCGCGGGCGGGGCAGGTCGCCGGGCAGCCTTCCGCGTGGTCGGGGAGCCACCGGACGAACGACTTCAGCATCAGCCGGAAGAAGAACCCGAGGAGCGGGCCGGTGCCGGGGACGAGCGGCTCGAACGTCGCGCGCCACCGCAGGTAGGTGCCGGTGCCGTCCTCCTGCGGGTCGAGGTGGACGTCGGAGCGGTAGCGGCGGACGGGCAGGCCCGACAGCGCGATGTAGGAGAAGCGCGAGTACGGCTCGTAGGCGACCGTCTGCTCCTTGGCGGGCCAGATCTGCTTGACGCACCCGACCCCGTACGTCGTGGTGTCGCCCTTGCGGACCTGGCGGGCGCGGGTCGGGAACTTCCCCCAGGCGCCCCACGCCTCGGGCACGGCCAGGTGCCGGAACAGCACCTCGGGCGCGGCGGTCGTGGCGGCGGCGACCTCGATCTCCTGCGGCATGCGTGCCTCCCCGGGCGTCGGTCCCCGGCACCGTACCGCGCCGCCCGGCGTCCCGTCAGCCCCTCTATTGACGGCCCGTCAGCGCCGGTGGAGGCGGCCGCCCGGCCGGGTGCTCCCCTACCCGGCCGGGCGGACGATCAGCGGGCGCTCACCGGCCGGCCAGCGCGGGGAGGCTCAGCACGCGCGCCCGCGGGCCGCCCGGGAGGGCGCCGGTCAGCAGGTGGCCGCGGAACGCCGTCCCCTTCGCGGTGATCTTCATCGGCTGGAACGCGCCCGGCGCCAGCGCGCAGAACCCGGTCTGGACGACGTCCTCGAAGAGTCCGTCGGACACCACGTAGGCGAGGTCGCGGGCGTCGTCGTCCAGCAGTCGCCGCAGCGGCGACGCGTCCAGCAGGCGCTGGACGACGATGGGCGCGTCGCCCGCGGGCCCGAACGGGCCCTCGGTCAGCGTCCCGTAGTGCAGCGCGAGCCGTACCCGCAGCCGGTGCCGGCCGGGACCGGCGTTCACCTCCCGCAGCGCGTCCGCGAACCCGATCACGAAGCCCCCGGCGACCGGCGCCGGGTCGGTGCCGATGGGCAGCGTGGCCAGTTCCCCGTCCCCGCCCACCTGCTTGTCCCAGCGGGCCCGGTCGAGCCCGACGCCGCGCGCCGCGCGGTCCAGCGCGTCCGCGAGCCGGTGCTGCGCGGCGAGCTGTTCGCGGGCGTCGCGTTTGCTGTATCCCTGTATGTCGACCGCCAGCAGGAGGCGGTAGTCGAGCCGTGCCGTCGTCTCGTTTCCCCTCATTCCCGATCCCGCCCTCGGTTGTCTCGAGCGATATGGGCCCGGTGCCCGCGTCCGCTCCACTCACGGAGTGAACGTCGCTTCGCGAAGGTCCCGTGAAGAGGATCCGGGTTCCGCACCCCCCTTCCGCATCTCGATTTCCGTCTGCCACCCACGTTCGACGCGACCGGGCGCGGGCCGGTGCCGGGGGTAAGGCCGCTATGGCGAACTAGTTAGCGCCCGATTGGATCATCCAGGTCGATCGCGGAATGCCGGGCACGGGCGGCTCCCCGGGGACGTGACGGGGGCCACTGATCGCGGGCGATCCGGGCCGCCGGGCGTCCCATAGGCTGGCCGTGTGAGCACGACCCGACCGTCCGCCCGGCCCCTGCTGCTGCCCGCCCTGCGCGAGGTGTACGACGCCTACGTGAGGGAGTCGGAGGCGCTGCCCGCGCTGCCCACCGCACTGCAGGCCGAGGTGTGGACGTCCGCGCAACTCGGCGGCCTGGAGGCCGCCGCCCCGCACGAGCAGGCCCGGCGCGCCGCGCTCGGCGACCTGACTCGGGTCGCTGCGCGCCGCCGCGACGCCGGGCGCCCGCGCGTTCCTGCGGACGCTCGCCGCGATCGGCCCCGAGGTGGGCCGCAAGGCCGCGGCCAAGGCGGCGGACGCGCTGCCGGCCGCCCCGGCCGCCCCCTGGGAGGACGCGCTCGGCCGCGTCGTGGCCGGGCAGGCGTGGCTGATCCAGGAGGGGCCGCTGGACGGCGACCGCCTGGTGTGCGAGTTCCGGTACGCCGGCGCGGGCACCGCGGGGATGCACGCGCTGGCCGTCCGGCTGGCCTACGGCGACGCGCCGTCCGAGGTCGTCGTGGTCGGCGACGTCCCGGCGCTGATGACCGCCGCGCGGCAGGCGATGCAGGCCGAACTGTGCGTGGTGCAGCCCTACGACACCGGGACGGTCGGGGCCAGGCTCCGCACCGCCCTGAACGGCGCGGAGCCCCTCCCCGCCGACTGCTACCCGGCGCTCGCGCTGGCCCGCCACCGCGCGTCCGTCCTGCCCTAGCGGCCGATCGCGCGGTACCGGCGGACGGCCAGCGGGAAGAACACCGCGGTGATCGCCAGCGGCCAGGCGACCGCCAGCAGCAGGGCGTTGTCGGACGCCCAGGAGTCGCTCGCGAGCGCCGCCAGGGCCGGGTCGCCGAACAGGTCGCGGCAGGCGGTGACGGTCGCCGACATGGGGTTCCACTCGGCGATCGTCCCCAGCCACCCCGGCATGGTGCTGGGCGCGACCATGGCGCTCGACAGGAACCCGATCGGCCACACCAGAATCTGGATCACCATGACCGACTCCGGCCCCTTGGCCAGCAGCCCGAGGTAGACGCCGACCCAGATCAGCGCGAACCGCAGGAGCAGCAGCAGCCCGAGGCCGGCGAGCGCGGGGACGATCCCGTCGTGGGCGCGCCAGCCCATCGCCAGGCCGCACAGCGCCATGACCGACAGCGCCGCGAGGGCGTCGACCAGGTCGGCGGCGCCGCGCCCCACGACCACCGCCGACGGCGCCATCGGCATCGCCCGGAACCGGTCGGAGACGCCCTTGGCGGCGTCGACGGCGATCGCGGTGAACGTCGCCTCGACGCCGAACACCATGGTCATGGCGAACATCCCCGGGATGATGAACTCCCGGTAGTCCCCGCCCGGGACCTCCATCTGGCCGCCGAACAGGTAGCCCATCATCAGGACGAGCAGCACCGGGAACGCCAGCCCGATGGCCAGCTGCTCGGGGCGCTTCACCCAGTGGGCGAGGGCCCGCCGGGTGAGCGTCCAGCCGTCGGCCGCCGCCCAGCGCAGCCGTCCCAGCGGGCTCCGCGGGATCTCCGGGACGGGCAGCGTGTGCGTCACGGTCACGCGGGCACCTCCTTCTTGTCCGTGAGGTGCAGGAACACCTCGTCGAGCGTGGGGCGGCGCACCCCGATGTCGGCGACCCGCACGCCCGCCTCGTCCAGGGCCCGGACGGCTCCGGTGAGGGCCCCGACCCGGTCGGGGACGGGCGCGCCGACCGTGAGCGCGTCGGCGTCCACCTCCGGTTCGGCCCCGGCGACCCGGGCGACGACCTCCGCCGCCCGGTCGAGCGCGCCGGGGTCGGCCACGACGACCCGCAGGTGGTCGCCGCCGAGCCGGGACTTGAGCCGGTCGGGGCTGCCCGCGGCGATGACCCGGCCCCGGTCGATCACCGAGATCTCGTCGGCGAGCCGGTCGGCCTCCTCCAGGTACTGGGTGGTGAGCAGCACGGTGGTGCCGCCGTCGGCGAGCGCGCGGACCGCGTCCTGCACCTCGATGCGTCCGCGCGGGTCGAGGCCGGTGGTGGGCTCGTCCAGGAACAGCACCGCGGGCGCGAGGATCATCCCGGCGGCCAGGTCGAGGCGGCGCCGCATGCCGCCGGAGTACCGCCCCGCCGGACGGTCCGCGGCGTCGGCCAGCCGGAACCGCTCCAGCAGCTCGTCGGCCCGCCGCCGCGCCGCCCGTCCGCCGAGGTGGTAGAGGCGGCCGAACATGACGAGGTTCTGCCGGCCGGTGAGCACCTCGTCGACCGCCGCGTACTGGCCGACCAGCCCGATCCGCGTCCGGACCCGGGCCGGATCGCCGACGACGTCGTGCCCCGCGACGCTCGCCCGTCCGCCGTCCGGCCGCGCGAGCGTGGCCAGCACGCGCACGCACGTCGTCTTGCCCGCGCCGTTGGGGCCGAGCACCCCGTGCACGGTGCCCGCGGGGACCCGCAGGTCCAGGCCGTCCAGGGCCCGGGTCTCGCCGTAGGTCTTGCGCAGCCCCGCCGCGTCGATCGCGAACTGTGGCTCTGTCATCACTCTCCCGAAACTCCGTACGCAATACGGATTAACCATCCGAGGCAATATAACGTACGCCGTACAGAGTTTCATCCCCGCGCGGCGGACTTCTTCCGGTCCTGGGAGGATGCGAAGGTGACGACCGAGTACAGCGGCGGCGGCGACCCCAAACGCAGCCTCGAACTCCTGTGGGGCGTCCAGCCCGCCCCCAAGCGCGGCCCGAAACCCAAACTGACCGTGGCGGAGATCGTCCGGACCGCCGTCGCGGTGGCCGACGCCGAGGGCCTGGACGCCCTGTCGATGCGCCGCGTCGCCGACGAGCTCGGCGTCGCCCCGATGTCGATCTACACCTACGTCCCGAGCAAGGCCGAACTGATCGACGTCATGTTCGACCGCGCCCTCGCCGAACTCACCCCGCCCGACGACGTCCCGGGCGGCTGGCGTCCCAAGCTCGAACACCTCGCCCGCGACAACTGGGACCTGTACCACCGGCACCCCTGGATGCTGCACGTCTCCGCCGTCCGTCCGCCCATGGGTCCCGCGGTCTTCGCCAAGTACGAGTTCGAACTCCGCGCCGTCGACGGCATCGGGCTGACCGACGTCGAGATGGACTCGGTCGTCGCACTGGTCACCGGCTTCGCCGAGAGCTCCGCCCGCGTCTCGGTCAACGTCGCCGAAGCCGAACGGCGCACCGGCATGAACGACGTCCAGTGGTGGGAGACCATCGCGCCGCTGATGGAGCAGATCGACACGGGCGGCGACGAGTACCCGCTCAGCGCCCGCGTCGGCGCGAGCGCCGGGCACGAGTACCAGGGCGCCGTCGGCCCGCGCCACGCGTTCGAGTTCGGCTTGGCGCGCATCCTGGACGGCATCGAGGCCCTGGTCGCGACAAGACCCTGACCCCGAGGAGTCCCGGCCCGGCGGGGACCACCGCCCACACGGAAACAGGGGCGCCCGGGGACGGTCGGCCTACCGCTTCCGGTTCGTCCGCTTCGTCGGGACGGCCGTGGCCGGATCGTCCGGCCACGGATGGCGCGGGTACCGGCCGCGCAGCTCGGCGCGCACCGACCGGTACCCCTCGCCCCAGAACGACGCCAGGTCCGCGGTGACGGCGGCCGGGCGTCCCGCCGGCGAGAGCAGGTGCACCACCACCGGCACCCGCCCGCCCGCCAGCCGCGGCGCGGCGTCCCACCCGAACAGCTCCTGCAGCTTCGCCGCCAGGACGGGCTGGTCGGGCGCGTAGTCGACGCGGATCCGCGACCCCGACGGGACCTCGATCCGCTCGGGCGCCAGCTCGTCCAGCCGGGCGGCGAGGTCCCACGGGAGCAGGCCGCGCAGGGCCGCAGCGACGTCGATGCGGGCGAGCCCGGCGCGGTCGCGGGCGCCCGCCGCCGCGGCCCAGTCCGGGACGAGTTCGAGCAGCGCGGCGTCGTCCACGGCGGGCCACCGCTACGGCGCGGTGCAGGAACGCGAGCCGGTCGCGCAGCGCCGTCGCGGCGGGCGTCCAGGTCGCACGCCGGCGCCCGCCGCGCGGACGCCGTCGCGCAGCTGCCGCCCGCACCCGCTCGGGATCGGGGTCGCGCAGCGGACGCGCGTCCAGCTCGGCGCGCCGAGCCGTTCGACCCGCCGCGCCACCACGTCCCCGTCCCGCCAGGCGACCTCCTCGCCCGCCGCCGCGAGCGGCGCCGCCGCGAACCGGGCGACGTCCTCGTCGATCACCACCGCCTGCCGGATCCGCGCCGACGCCGCCCCCGCCGGATTCGGCGCCGCCGCGACCGCGAGCCGC
>NZ_MKJY01000289.1 GCF_001942465.1 Actinomadura sp. CNU-125 | reverse complement strand
CCGCACCGGCGACGTCGCGACCCTGCGCCGGCGTGGTCGGCGACCTGGCGGAACGCACCCGCAACGAGCGCGATCCGATGCGCGCGGGCTGATCGAGCGCTCGCGTCCGTCCCGGGTCGCGCTCCTGGACGGCGCGCTCGCCGAACCGCTCGACGGGCTCGCCGCCGCGGCCGTCGGATCCCGCGACTCCTCGCCCGGGACCCGGCGGGCGCTGCGCGACCTCGCCGACCGGGCCCTCTCCCACGCGCCGGGCCTGCGGCCGTGGGCGTACGGGGTGTACGACCGGCTGGTGGCGCGGTGCGGCACCGAGCAGCTCGACGATGACGACCACTGGCTCGACCTCGTGCTGCCGCGCGGAGCCGAACACGATCTGCTGGACGTCCTGCGCCCGCGGCTGCGCGCCGCCCGCGAGCGGCGCGAGCCCGGGCCTCGCGATCGAGCTGGCGTGGTCCCTCGACCGCCGGGCGTTCGGCCTGACCGAGCTCCAGGACGACCTGTGCGCCGCGGCGCTCGACCGCTCCGGCGACCGCGCGGCGGACGCCGCCGAGGTCTGGCTGGAGGACCCCGCGCACCGGGCGGAGCGGGCCGCGCGGCTCGCGGCGGCGACCCGGCGGCGATCGGGCTGCCCGCGGTGTGGCGCGTCGTCGCGGGCCGCCGCACCGACCTGCTCGGCGGCGCCGAGATCGGGGAGCGGACGCCGCCGGTGCGCCCGCAGGACCCCGGCCGCTGGACGCCCGGCCAGACCGAGCGGGTGCAAAAGTCGCTGAACGGCGTCGCGGACGACGCGACGTGCCCGCGGACGCGCGGATCGCGGCCGTCGGGTCCCTCGGCCGCCTCCCGGGGGTCCTCGGCGACCTGGCCGCGCGGGCGGGCGGCGGCGACGCCGTCCAGGCCGAGGCCGCGATGGAGGCGATGGCGCGGACGGACCGTCCGGCGGAGGCGCTCGGCCTGCTGCTCGGGCACGCGCGCGGCGCGGGCTCGCCGTACGCGGTCGCGGCCGTCGCCGGATGCTGCGCGGCGGTGCCGCCGTCCGCGCTCGGTCCCGTTCTGGCGGGGACGCTGACCGGCCCGGACGCCAAGGTGACGATGCGCAAGCAGGCCGCGCGGCTGCTGGAGCGGCTGCGTCCGCCGGGCGCCGTGGACGCGCTGCTCGGCGCGTGGCGCGATCCCGGCCTGCACCGGGACGTGCGCGTCGCCGTCGCGGCGTCGCTGCGCCGGTTCCCCGACGACCCGCGGGCGTTCACCGCCCTGGACGACGCCGCCGGTCCGTACGCGTCCGAACCGCTGCTGCGCACCCTCTTCCAGGCGCGGCCCGACGAGTACGCGCCCGCTCACCGGCCCGGGTACGCCGCGCTCGTCCGGCGGCTCCTCGGCGCCGCGGACGGCCCCGGGGTGCGGTTCCGTGCACGGGGGGCGTTCCAGACGTGGGCGTACTGGTACGAGGGCGGGTTCGAGGACCTCCTCGCGACCGTGGGGGACCCGGACGACCCCGCCGGGGACGCCGATCTGCAGATCGTGCAGGGCCTCGTGACGTCCGGGATCATCGGTGCGGAGATCCTGGACGTCCTCGCCCGGCTGCTGCCCGCCGCCGGGTCCGCGGGGCCCGGCCGGCGCCGCCTGCTCTCTCTCGTCTCCGTGATCGGGGGCACCCGCGGGGGCGATCCGCACGACGACCCGCGGGCGGGCCTGGTCCGCCGGACGATCGAGCTGCTGGGCGACCGGCCGCTGCTGCTGCCGCAGGTCGTGGACCTGACGTGGGAATTCCCGCCGCTGGCCGATGTCCGGGCGGCGTCGGCGGACGAGCTCGCCGACGCGCTCGACGCCCTGGCCGAACTCCTGCGGGACCGGCCGCTGCTCGTCGCGGAATCGGACTCGCGGCTCCGCCGGATCCTCGCCCCCGGGTACGGGAGGCGGCCGTTGCCGCCGTCCCTGCCGCTGCCCGCCGCCCGGCGCCTCGCCGGGCGGGGGCACCTGACGGCGCACCTGCTGGCGGTGAGCGTCACGGTCGCGGTGGGCTCGGCGGCGGGCTGGCCGGACGAGTGGCGGGCCGTCCTGGACGACCTGCGCGGCTCGCCGCACCCGGACGTCCAGGGGAAGGCGATCGACGTCCACACGGACGGGTGACCCCGACCGGTGACGGGCACCGGCGGCGGGGTCAGCGGGTCCGGCGCAGGGCCGTGTACTGCACGGCCGCGAAGCCCGCCACGACCGCCGCCTGCAGCACGGCCCACACCGCACCGGCGGTGCCGAGCGAGAACCAGCCGAACGCGACGGCCGCGACGCTCAGCACCGTCCACAGCAGGTTGGCCTCGACGACGGCGGTCACGGCGAGCCGGTGCGGCCGCGCGGGCGCCGACACCGCCCACACGGCCGCCGCGTACACGAGCAGGAACGCGCCGAGCGCCCGTCCCGGCCCGGGGTCCAGGCCGAGCAGGTCGTCGACCGGGCCCGCGAGCGCCAGGTACGCCAGGCCGTTGACGGCGGTGACGGCGGCGTCGAGGCGAAGCGCGAGACGGAGCGGACGCGGGCCGCCGGTGACGGAACGGGCCGCGGTCGTGGTGGTGGTCGTGGTCATCGGGATCTTCCTCTCGTCGTGCCGATGACCATGACGCTAGAAGCGGACGCGTCACCGCGGCGATTACGTGGGACGTAACGGGCGCCGGTTCCTACGCGGCGGCCCAGATCGTCTTGACGTTGCAGAACTCGTGCATCCCCTCGGCGGACAGTTCCCGCCCGTACCCGGAGCGCTTGACGCCGCCGAACGGCAGTTGCGGGTACGACGTCGTCATCCCGTTGACGAAGACCTGCCCGGCGTCCAGTTCGCGGACGAGCCGGTCCCGTTCGGCCGCGTCGCGCGTCCACGCGTTCGAGCCGAGCCCGAAGCCGGTCGCGTTCGCCAGCTCGATCGCCACGTCGAGGTCGCGGACCCGGTACAGCGACGCGACGGGCCCGAACACCTCCTCGTGGAACACCCGCATCTCGGTGGTGACGTCGGTGAGGACGGTCGGCGGGTAGTACCAGCCGGGACGGTCCGGGCGCTCGCCCCCGCACAGCACGCGGGCGCCCTTGCCGACCGCGTCCGCGACGAGCTCCTCGACGTCGGCGCGGCCGTCCTCGCTGACCAGCGGGCCGATGTCGGTGCCGTCGTCCATGGGGTCGCCGACCCGTTTGCCGCGCATCGCCTCGACGAACAGCTCCTGGAACTCGTCGGCGCAGTCCTCGTGGACGATGAAGCGCTTCGCCGAGATGCAGCTCTGCCCGTTGTTGAGGCAGCGGGAGTCGGCGGCGGTCCGCGCGGCCGCCGCGATGTCGGCCGACGGCATCACCACGAACGGGTCGCTGCCGCCGAGTTCCAGCACGGTCGGCTTGATCTCGTCCCCGGCGATCGAGGCGACGGACCGTCCGGCGGGTTCGCTGCCGGTGAGCGTGGCGGCCTTGACCCGGGGGTCGCGCAGCACCCGCTCGACCTTGGCCGAGCCGATCAGCAGCGTCTGGAACGCGCCCTCGGGGAACCCGGCGCGGCGGAAGAGGTCCTCCAGGAACAGCGCGGTCTGCGGGACGTTCGAGGAGTGCTTGAGCAGCCCGACGTTGCCCGCCATCAGCGCGGGCGCGGCGAACCGGACGACCTGCCAGAGCGGGAAGTTCCATGGCATCACCGCCAGGACCGGGCCCATCGGTTCATAGCGGACGTAGGCGTCCTGTGCGCCCACGTCGGCGGGGTCGGCGGGACGGTGCTCGGCGAGGAACTCCGCCGCGTGCCCGGCGTAGAACCGGCACGCCTTCGCGCACTTGTGCACCTCGGCTTCGGCGGCCGCGAGGGTTTTGCCCATCTCCGTGGTGAGCATGGCCCCGATCTCCCCGGCCTCCCGGTCGAGGACGTCGGCGGCCGCGGTCATCCACTCGGCCCGCCGTGCGACCTCGGTGGTGCGGTAGGTCGCGAAGGTCCGCGCGGCCAGCGCGATGCGCCGGTCGATCTCCTCGTCCGCGGCCGCGTCGAAGGTCTTCTCGACCTTCCCCGTGGCGGGATTGGTCGTGGCGATCGTCGTCATGTCCGGACACTCCCTGAATGTAGTGATTCATTCGGGAGGTGCCCGGGCGCGGAACCGGAAAACCGCCGGCCGGGCGGGCGGACGCGGGTCGGTGCGCCCGCCCATCCTGGAACGTTAGAGGGCGGGCACGACGCACACCGGCGAGGGCACCTCCACGGGTTCCCCGGACGGGACGGGCACGCCGTCGGCGCCGATCCGGAACGTGGCGATCGTGCCGCTCCGCTCGTTCGCGGCGTGCAGCCACTCGCCGTCCACGTGCAGATCGCGGGGCCACGCGCCGCCGGACGGGACGTCGGCGACGGGTTCGAGCCGCGCGCCGTCGGCGACGATCCGGTGGGCCGTCACGACGTCGGCGCCGCGCGTGGAGGTGTAGAGGAACCGGCCGTCGGCGCCGAGCTTGATCGCGGCGCACTGGGCGAGATCGACGTCCGGGTCGGCCAGCGCGGGCGAGTCGCCGACCAGCTCCAGTGCCGCGTACCCGTTCTCGGGTCCGCCGACCGGCCGCAGGACCAGCACCGTCCCCGCCAGCTCGGTGATCACGTAGACGTGCCCGCTCGGGTGGAACACCAGGTGGCGCGGGCCGCATCCGGCCGGGACGGGCGTCTCCCCGGCGAGGCTCAGGCCGCCGTCCGTCGGCCGGAACGCGCGGATCAGGTCGGCGCCGAGGTCGGCGGCCAGCACCAGGCCGTCCGGCGCGGTGACGGCCATGTGGGCGTGCGGGCCCTCCTGCCGGTCGGTCACCGGGCCCGTGCCGTGGCCCCGCGCCACGACGGGCTCGCCCGCGAAGCCGCCGTCCGGCCCGAGCGGCACGGCCCGGACCGTCCCGGACCCGTAGTCGGCGACCAGCAGGTGCCCGCCGCGGGGCGTCACCGACACGTGGCACGGCAGCGCGCCCGCGTCCCGCCGCCGATCTCACGCAGGCCGTCCCCGGCGACCTCGAAGGCCGCGACGCCGCCCGCGTCCTCTTCGCGCACCGCGTACACGACGCGGCCGCCCGGGTGGACGGCCAGGTACGAGGGGGACACGGCCTTGGCGGCGAGCCGCACGTCGGCGAGGCTTCCGTCGGCCCGCCTCCGGACCCGGTAGACGCCCGCGCCGCCGCCCGCGTCACCGGTGTAGGTACCCACCCAGAACGCCCGCTCGTCCACCCCGGACCCCCGTCTTCCGTGCCGTCTACCGAACCGGCCGCCCGGTCGGACGGCCGGAGGCGAGCCTAACGCGGCGGACGGCGGCGCTCGCGCGAAGTCGCAGCTCACACGCCGATGGGCGGGACAAACGTGACATACCCCTCACACTTCTCCGATTTGGCAAGGTCTGCGAAGTATGTGGCGTTTAATGCGCTTTGGCATTCCTTTGGGGGGAGAAGACCTTGAAGCTCCCGGTGATGTTGCGCGCACTGCGCCATCACAATTACCGGCTCTGGGCCACCGCGGACTTCGTTTCGATCACCGGGACGTGGATGCAGGTCCTCGCCCTGAACTGGCTCATCCTGTCGATCACCGGCTCGGCGACCAGCATGGGCCTCGGGCTCGTCATGCAGACGCTGCCGACCATGCTGATCGGCCCCTGGGGCGGCGTGATCGCCGACCGGCTGCCCGTCCGTTCGGTGGTGGCCGCGGGACAGAGCGTCAAGCTGCTGCTGGCGGTCCTGCTCGGCTTCCTGGCGCTCAGCGAACCGTCCGGCGTGGGACCGCTGTACGCGATCTCGCTCGCCACCGGCGTGGCGACCGCCCTCACCTCCCCGGCCCTCGGCCGGTTCGGCGCCGAGGTCGTCGGCCCCGACGACCTGTCCAACGGGCTCGCCCTCGGCTCCATGCTCAGCTCCGCCGGGCGCATCCTCGGGATGAGCCTCGCCGGGGCGGCGATCCCCCTGTTCGGCGTCCCGGCCGTCTTCTTCGCCGACGCCGCCAGCTTCGTGGCCGTCCTGGTCGCGCTGTCGCTGATGCGCCGCCGCGAGTTCTACCCGCTGCCGCCGTCCGAACCCGGCGAGCGCGGCATCGTCGCGGGCTTCCGGTACGTGCTGCGCGACCCCCGCATGCTGATCATGTTCGGGCTGGCGTTCGTCCTTGGCAGCCTCGGCCGCAACTACCAGGTCACCATGGCCGCCATGGCCGAGGGCCCGCTGGACGGCGGCGCCTCCGGCTACGGCGCGCTGTCGGTCGCGTTCGCCGTCGGCACCGTGCTCGGCGGCGTCTACGCGGCGTCCCGGCTCCGCCTGCCGCTGCGGCTGCTGCTGATCGCCGCGACGATCTGCGCCGCGCTGCAGATCCTCAGCGGCGGCGCGCCCACCCTGCTGGTGTTCGGCGCCGTGATGATCCCGATCGCCGCGGCGGCGGTCGTCCTGGACACCACCGTCAGCACCCGCGTCCAGCTCGACAGCCCCGGCCACCTGCGCGGCCGCGTCATCTCCGCGCAGGGCATGGTGGGCGCCGCGTCCGGCGCGACGGCCGCCGCGCTCGCGCGCTGTGCGACACGATCGGCCCAGCGCTCGCGCTCGTCCTC
>NZ_MKJY01000288.1 GCF_001942465.1 Actinomadura sp. CNU-125 | reverse complement strand
GCGTCGTCCGGGCCGAAGCGGGACGCGCCGTCGCCGCGGGCGCGCCGCCGCGATCGACCGCGCGGACGTCAAGGGCGGGGCGCGCGGCTGGTCGGAGGGCGGCGTCGACGTCGTCTACGACCCGGTGGGCGGCGCGCTGGCCGATCCGGCGCTGCGGTCGCTGCGCGAGGGCGGACGGCACGTGGTGATCGGGTTCGCGGCGGGCGACATCCCGTCGCTGCCGCTCAACCAGGTGCTCCTGCGCAACCGGACGATCGTGGGCGTCGACTGGGGCGCCTGGTCGATGACGCACCCCGCGGAGCAGCGGGCGCTGCTGGACGAGCTGCTGGCGATGGTCGCGTCGGGCGCGCTGGCGCCCGGAGCGCCGGGCGTCGAGCCGCTGGTCGCGGCGCCGAAGGTGCTGGACGACCTGCTGAACCGGCGGATCGTGGGAAAGGTCGCGCTCGTCCCCTGATCGGGCCTCGACCGCCTCGACCGCGCCTCGGTGCCCCGGTCAGGCGAGGTGGTACTTCATGCCCATGTGGGACGGGCGGAAGCCGATCTTCTGGTAGAAGCGGATCGCGTCGGGGCGCTGCCGGTCGGTGGTGAGCTGCACCAGCCGGCAGCCCCGGGCGCGGGCCCGGTCGACGGCCTCGCCGATGAGGGCCTGGCCGACGCCCGCGCCGCGCAGCTCGGACACGACGCGGACGCCTTCGATCTGCGCTCGTTCGCCGCCGCCGTAGGTGAGGCCGGGGATGAACGTGAGCTGCAGCGTGCCCGCGATCTCGCCGTCGACCTCGGCCACGATGACCGTGTTGTTCTGGTCTTTCTCGATCGCGGCGAACGCGGTGAAGTAGGCCTCCGGGATCTCGGCGCCCGGCGTTTCGCGCGCCGCACCGAGGGGATCGTCGGCCAGAAGCCGGACGATCCGCGGCAGATCGGCCGCCGTCGCCTCGCGGAAGGTCACTTCTTGATCACGCTGCACACCGACCAGGCTATCCGAACGCTAAGTTGCAGTGTTCACCACAACGACTTGTAGTACTACGACTCGTAGTACTACGTTGGGTGGAAGACATCGTCATCTCGACCCGCGAAGCCGGCGGCGTGCCGCACCGCCGCAGGGAGAAGCCATGCACAGCGACAACGACAACGAGGAACACTGGACCGACCACGCGATCTGCCGCGGCACGGACCCCGACCTGTTCTTCCCGATCGGGTACTCCGCGGAGATCCTGCGTGAGCAGGAGCGCGCCGCGAAGGTGATCTGCGGCAACTGCCCGGTCCAGGTCGACTGCCTGACCTGGGCGCTGCGCGTCGGCGAGCCCGACGGCGTCTGGGGCGGCACGACCCCGGAGGAGCGCCGCCACCTGCGCCGCACGGCCGAGGCCCCGGCCCGCCGTCCGCTCCCGGTCATCGTCGTCCGCGGCGACGCCTCGACGTCCGAGCACGCCGACGCCGCCTGAGCGCGCCGCCCACCGGCCGCCGCCCGATCAGCCCGACGCCTCCGGCACCTCGTCGGCCACCGCGGCGGCCTCCGCGTCCCGTTCACGTCGCGCTCCGCGCGGTACCGCCTGACCGAGTACGCGACGGCCGCCGCCCAGCCCGCGTACAGGACGGCGTAGACGCCGTACCGGACGGGCGCGCCCGCATCGATCCAGTCGCTGTTCAGCAGGGTCCGGGCGTTCGTGACGATGATCACGCCGCCGACCGCCGAGCCGAGGACGGCGGGCGGCAGATGCCGCACCAGCCAGGCCGCGATCGGGGCGGCGACCAGGCCGCCGAGCAGCAGCGCGGCCGCCCACCCGGCATTGATCCCCGCGGTCCCGAGCCCGGCGAGGAAGCCGAGGCTGGCCGCGACCGCGACGAGGAACTCGCTGGTGTCGATGGTGCCGATCACCTTGCGGGGCTCCATCCGCCCGGACGCCAGCAGCGCGGGCGTCCCGACCGGGCCCCAGCCGCCGCCGCCCGACGCGTCCACGAACCCGGCGACCACGCCCAGCGGGGCGAGGAAGCGGCGCCGCAGCGGCTTGCCCAGGTTCGCGGTGGACGGTCCGCGCCGGGTGAACCGGACGAGCACGTAGACGCCGAGCGACAGCAGGATCAGCGACATGACGGGCGCGGCGGCCTCGGTCGACAGCCAAGACAGGAACGTCGCCCCGGCGAAGGCGCCGAACGCGCCCGGGAAGCCGACCTTGGCGACGACCTTCCAGTCGACGTTGCCGAACCGCCAGTGCGCCGCGCCGGACGCCAGCGTCGTCCCGATCTCCGACAGGTGCACGGTCGCGGACGCGGCCGCCGGGCTCGTCCCCGCCGCCAGCAGCAACGTCGTCGACGTCACCCCGTAGGCCATCCCCAGGCTTCCGTCCACCAGCTGGGCGCCGAGCCCCACCAGCGCGAGCACCACGAACGAGCGCATCGCAGACCTTCCCTACTTGATAAGTCGGAATACAGGATATTAAGCCACCACGGCACCTCCCTGGTCAACCGGACTTATCGGCTAGATCGCCCTACCGGGGCCCTGCCGGCGCGCGCCGCTCAGTCGAGCGCGTCCACGAAACGCTCCGCCTCCTCGGCGTTCATCCCCGTCTCGTCCCGCACCAGCGCGACGGCCGACGCGTGGTCGTCCGCGTCGACGAACCCGCGCGCGCGGTCCGCGAGCGTCCCGCCCGGCCCGTCCGTCCCGGCGGTCCGGCCGGTCCGGCCGCGCCGCCAGCCGGCCTGCAGCGCCCGCACGAAGTCCTTGCCCTCGCTGCGCCCGAGCCCGCCCGCGTCCCGGACGAGCTTCACCGCGTCCTTCGCCCGCCCCTCGCCCAGCAGCGCGCGGGCCTTCTCCTCGGCCTCGACGGGGACCTGCGCGCCGATCCACTCCAGCCGCATCTCGTCGATGCAGGACTTGGCGCTCACGAGGTCCGCGCCGGTCGCCTTGCGCACCTCGGCGACCGCCTTGACCAACTGCCCCTTCCCGAGCAGTTCCACCACGCGCGTGGCAACCTCCGGCGGCACGTACGGCACGGACGACCTGTTGCCGGACATCGCACTCCCTCGTCGGACGGGACGGACTTTCCGACCTTAGACGTTCAGCTGTCGCCGAACGCTCCGAGTTCCGTCATCAGCCCCACACCGTCGGACACCACCCAGTACTCGGCGAGCCGCCCGCCCGCGACGCGGAAGATGTCGTGCCCGACGAACGACACGCGCGTCCCCGGCGACGCCATCGCGCCGGGCACGCCGCCCTGGTACGTCCCGTGGAACGTCCACCGGGCCGCCACCGTGTCGCCGCCCACCACCGGCCCGACGTCCAGCGTGTTCACGATGTCGGAGAACAGGTGGCGCGAGTGGCGGATCTGCTCGGCGGCCTCCTTCGGCCCGCGTACCTCCGTCGCGGGCCAGTGCCCCACGAAGTCCGGCGCCATGATCTCGTCGAGGACGCCGTAGTCGCCCGACCACGCGTCGAACAGCCAGCGCCGGTACAGCTCTTCCGCATCCATGGCCCCATTGTTCGCACGCGCACCGGCCCGATGCCAAGGGGGATGAGGGGGGATGAAGGGGGATGAGGGGGGAGGCCGTCAGCAGGACGCGTGCCCGGCGTGGGCTCGCTCGGCGTGGGCTCGCTCGCTGCGGGGGCGTTCGGCGCGGGGATGCTCGCCGCGGGCGTGCTCGTACCCCAGTTCGATGACCCGGTCCAGCCGGTCCCGCGTCTCCGCGAGGTCGCGGAGCTGCCCGTCGATGCGGTCCCGCTCGGCGGCGAGCCGGTCCAGCATCCCGGCCGTCGCGACGCCGGTGGCGACGCACGGCATGATCGGCCGGATCGCGTCGCTGGTCAGCCCCGCGCCGAGCAGCAGCCGGATGAGCCGGACGCGGTCCACGTCCTCGTCCCGGTAGTGCCGCTGCCCGCTGCCGCTGCGCGCGGGCGCGAGCAGATGCTGCTCCTCGTAGTACCGCAGCGCCCGCACGCTGACGCCCGTCCGCGCGGCCAGATCCCCGATGCGCATGCCGTCCCCTTCGCTCCCAAGGTGACCCGTATCACCTTGCCCCTCACGTGAACGTGAGGTTTTAGCGTAACCGCATCTACGGAAAGGAACTGACCGATGACCGGCTTTTTCGACTCCTACCGCATGGGCGGGCTGACCCTCCCCAACCGCCTCGTGATGGCCCCGATGTCGCGCGCCCGGGTGGCCGCGGACGGGCTGGCGACCGCCTCCACCGCGGCCTACTACGCCCAGCGCGCCACCGCCGGGCTGATCGTCAGCGAGGGCGTGCAGCCGAGCCTGCAGGGCCAGTCGAACCCCTTCACGCCCGGCCTGCACAACGACGAGCAGGTCGCCGCGTGGCGTCCGGTGACCGGGGCGGTCCACGCCAACGGCGGGCGGATCTTCGCGCAGCTCATGCACGGCGGACGCGTCGGGCACCCCGAGGTCGCCGGGTACACGCCCGTCGCGCCGTCGGCCGTCCGGCTGGAAGCCGAGCTGTTCACCGGCCCCAAGGGGATGCTGCCCGCCCCGGAGCCCCGCGCGCTGAGCACCGCCGAGGCGCGGGACGAGGCGGGCGTGTTCGGCACCGCGGCGCGCCGCGCGATCGACGCCGGGTTCGACGGCGTCGAACTGCACGGCGCGAACGGCTACCTGATCGGGCAGTTCCTGTCGTCGAGCGCGAACCGGCGCACCGACCGCTACGGCGGTTCGATCACCGGCCGCATCCGGTTCGCGGTCGAGGCGGTGGAGGCGGCGGCGGACGCCGTCGGCGCCGACCGCGTCGGCATCCGCCTGTCGCCCGGCAACCGGATCTGGGACGCGATCGAGGAGGACGTCCCGGACCTCTACGGAGCCCTGCTGGACGCGCTCGCCCCGCTCGGCCTCGCCTACGTCCACCTGCTCGCCACCACCGACGACGAGACCCTGATGCGCCTGCGCAAGTCGTGGCCGGGCACGCTCATCATGAACCCGGCCGCGCCGAGCGACCCCGAGCCCGCCACCCGGGAGCAGGGCGAACGGTGGCTCGCGAACGGCGCCGACCTGGTCAGTTACGGCCGCGCCTACATCGCCAACCCCGACCTCGTCGAACGGTTCCGCGCCGGCCTGCCCCTGGCCGCCGCCGACCGCGAGACCTGGTACACGGGCGGCGACAACGGCTACATCACCTACGGCGATCACGCGTACTGACCCACCGCGACGGCGGGCGGCACGCCGGGCGGCGCGTCGGAGGTGTCGAGGTTCCGCGGGTTACCGAGCATTCGCGTTCTATCCCTGTTCACCTTCGCGTGAAATGCTCGTCACGTGGGCTTTAACTCGTGGTAGGAGGGCGCATCGTGGCCGACCGGCACCTGGAGATCGAGCAGAAGTACGACGCGGAGGCGGGGTTCGTTCTCCCGCCGCTGGACGATCTTCCGGGGGTGTCGGCGGCCGCGGCGCCGCGCGTCCACGAACTGCACGCGACCTACTTCGACACCGCCGACCTGCGGCTCGCCGCGCACGGGATCACGCTGCGGCGGCGCCGCGGCGGCGACGACTCCGGCTGGCACCTGAAGGTCCCGGCCGGGCCGGACGGCAAGCAGGAGCATCGCGCGCCGCTCGGCCGCCCGCGCGTCGTCCCGCCGCGGCTCGCCGGGCTCGTCGCCGTGCACACGCGCGGCGCCGAGCTGGCGCCCGTCGCGACGCTGGAGACCGCGGACGGTCGTGGCCCTGCGGGACGGCGACGGCACGGTCCTCGCGGAGGTCGCCGACGACCTCGTCTCGGCGTACCGGGAGGAAGGGGACGAGCCGCGGCGGTGGCGGGAGATCGAGGTCGAACTCGGCGGCGGCCAGGGCCGGAACTGCTGAAGGCGGCGGGCAAGCGGCTGCGGAAGGCGGGCGCGCGGAAGGCGAAGTCGTCGTCCAAGCTCGGCCGGCTGCTCGGCGCGGACGTGCGGCGGCGCCGGGCGCGGCGGCGCGGGCCGCGACGCGGGCGCGGCTGCGGGAGCTGACCGCCAACGGGAAGCTGCCGACGGTGACCGCGGGCGACGCCGTGCTGGGCTACCTCGCGGCGCACCTCGAAAGCCTGATCGAGTTCGACCCGCGGGCGCGGCTGGGCGAGAACGACGCCGTCCACCGGATGCGGGTCGCGACGCGGCGGCTGCGCAGCACGCTGCAGGCGTACCGGCCGGTGCTCGACCCGGCGCGGACCGAGCCGCTGCAGGCGGAGCTGCGGTGGCTGGCGGCGGTCCTGGGCGAGGTCCGCGACCTGGAGGTGCTGCGCATGCGGTTCGCGGACGGCCCGTCGTTCTTCGTCGACGACCTCGCCCGGCGCGAGCGCGGCGCGTACCGGCGGATGAACCTGGCGCTGAAGGAGCCCCGCTACTTCGAGCTGCTCGACGCGCTCGACGCGCTGATCGCCGACCCGCCGCTGGGCGAGCGCGCGCAGCGCAAGGCGCGCAAGGAGCTGCCGGTCCTGGTCTCGCGGGTTTGGGAGCGGATGGCGCGCCAGTACCGGACGATCGAAACGGCCGAGGACCCGGACCTCGCGCGGCACGAAACCCGGAAGGCCGCCAAGCGCGCGCGCTACGCGGCGGAGCTGGCGACGCCCGTCCTGGGCGCGGCGGCGAAGCGGGTCGCCAAGGACGCCAAGCGCATCCAGGAGGTGCTCGGGGAACACCAGGACGGCGTGCTCGCGATGGAGCGGCTGCGGGCCGTCAAGGGGCGCGCGCGGACGCCGCAGGACGCGTTCGCGCTCGGCCTGCTGTACGGGCGGGAGGAGTGCCGCGCGGAGACCGCCCGCGACCGGCTGGCCGTGACGTGGTCCCGCACCCTGGGCCCGTCCTTCTAGCCCCGTTCCCCGCGGTGAACAGCCTCCGGGGCCTCGGTCTCGGTCAGGGGTTGTGGCGTTCCAGGGCGGGCATGGCGTTGCCCGCGATGTGGGCGACCCAGAACTCGCCCTTCGCCAGGCACGGGTCGTCGGGGACCTTCTCGCCCAGCTCCCGGCACAGCCCGGTGACGAGCTCCTCGACGATCTCGCCGTGCGTGCAGACGACCGTCGGGACGCCGTCGGCGACGAGTTCGAGGAGCCGCTCGACGGCCCGTCCGGGGGCGGTGTCGCCGACCGTGAACGCGCCGTCGGTGGTGACGGCCGCGCGGGTGCGGCGGGCGTGCGGCAGGACGGTCTCGACGCAGCGGCCCGTCGCGGAGCTCACCAGCCGGACGGGCCCGAACGACGACAGCAGCGCCGACAGCCGGACGGCGTCGGCGCGTCCGGCGGCGTCGAGCGGCCGCAGCTCGTCGGCGTCCCGCCAGTCCTCCTTCGCGTGGGCGGACGCGTGCCGCAGGATCACCAGCGGACGGGTGCGCAGCGGGCCCGCGAGGAACTCGTCGAGCAGTTCGGCGTCGTGCCGGTACGTCAGCCGCCGGGCGGCCCGGTCGGGCGGCAGCCACTCGATCCGGTCGACTTCCTCGTTCGGGACGAACGCCGCGTCGGCGACCGGCCGCGCCGCCCACCAGTCGACGCGTTTCGTCCGTTTCCCCAGCGTGTACATGCCGGTCGGGAGACGGCGGCCGAGCCGGGGGACGATCCCGGTCTCCTCCTCGACCTCGCGGACGGCGGCGCGCAGCACGTGCTCGCCCGGGTCCACCTTCCCTTTCGGCAGCGACCAGTCGTCGTAGCGTGGGCGGTGGATCACCGCGAACTCGGGGCCGTCCCGCCAGAGCAGCGCCCCGGCCGCACGGATCGTCCGGTCCGTCCCGTCCGTCCGGTCCGTCCGGTCCGTCGTCGTCGTTTCGTCGTCAGCCATCGACCGTCCTCCAGCGGCGGCTCCGGACCAGGTGGGTCTGGATGTCGTGCAGGGTCTCGCCGGGGAAGGGGGTGTTGCGCGTCCAGGTGCCTTCGCCGTCCAGGCACCAGGCGTGCGCGCCGGGGTCCATCGCCATGTCGATGAGGTCGATCAGCCGGTCGCGCTGCGCCCGGTCGGTGACGGTGACGAGCGCCTCGACGCGGCGGTCGAGGTTGCGGTGCATCAGGTCGGCGCTGCCGAGCCACACCTCCGGGTCGCCGCCGTTGTCGAACGCGAAGACGCGGGAGTGCTCCAGGAACCGTCCGAGGACGCTGCGGACCCGGATCGTCTCCGACAGGCCGGGCACGCCGGGGCGCAGCGCGCATATGCCGCGCACCCACACGTCCACCGGGACGCCCGCGCGCGACGCCCGGTACAGGGCGTCGATCAGGACCTCGTCGACGAGCGAGTTGCACTTGATGCGGACCCGCGCGGGATGCCCGGCGCGGTGGTTGTCGATCTCGTGCTCGACGCGCTGCACGAGGCCCGACCGGAGGCTGTGCGGCGCGACGAGGAGCCGGTGGTATGAGCCCTGCCGCGAGTAGCCGGTGAGGTGGTTGAACAGCGCGCTGACGTCCTCGCCGACTTCCGGGTCGGCCGTCAGCAGCCCGAAGTCCTCGTAGAGGCGGGCGGTCTTCGGGTGGTAGTTGCCGGTGCCGATGTGGCAGTAGCGGCGCAGGACGCCGTCCGGGTCCTGGCGGACGACGAGCGCGAGCTTGCAGTGCGTCTTCAGCCCGACGAACCCGTAGACGACATGGCATCCGGCGGTCTCCAGCTTGCGCGCCCACGCGATGTTGGCGCGCTCGTCGAACCGGGCCTTCAGCTCCACGACCACGACGACCTGCTTGCCCGCCTCGGCCGCGTTCATGAGCGCGTCGACGATCGGGGAGTCGCCGCTCGTCCGGTACAGCGTCTGCTTGATCGCCAGGACGCGCGGGTCGACGGCGGCGTCGTCGATGAGCCGCTGCACGGTCGTCGTGAACGAGTCGTAGGGGTGCTGGACGAGCACGTCCCGGGTGCGGATCGCGGCGAAGATGCTCGCGTCCTCCGGGATCGCCTCCTTCGACGGGACGAACGGCGGGTACTTCAGCTCGGGACGGTCGAGGTCGGCGATCGCGGCGAGGCCGCCGAGGTCGAGCGGCCCGCCCACCCGGTAGATCTGGCCCTCGTGGACGGCCAGTTCGGTCGTCAGCAGCTCCAGCACGCCCGCGGAGATCGACTCCTCGACCTCCAGCCGGACGACCGGCCCGAACCGGCGCCGCAGCAGCTCCCGTTCGAGGGCCTGCAGCAGCCCTTCGCTGATGTCCTCGTCGATTTCGAGGTCCTGGTTGCGGGTGACGCGGAACGCGTGGTGCTCGACGACCTCCATGCCGACGAACAGCTGCCCGAGGTGCGCGGCGATGACGTCTTCGAGCGGGGTGAACCGGTCGGGGGACGCCTCGATGAAGCGCGGCAGCAGCGGCGGGACCTTCACGCGCGCGAACATCGTCGCGTCGGTCTCCGGGTCGCGGACGATCACGGCCAGGTTGAGCGACAGGCCCGAGATGTACGGGAACGGGTGCGCGGAGTCGACGACCAGCGGCGTGAGCACGGGGTATATGCGGTCGCGGAAGAACCTCCGCAGCCGTTCCTGCTCGGTCTCCGCCAGCTCGTCCCAGCGCAGCAGGTCGATGCCCTCTTTGCCGAGGGCCGGGCGGATCTCGTCGCGGAAGCAGGCCACGTGCCGCAGCATCAGCTCGTGCGCGACCGTCCCGGTGCGTTCCAGCACCTCGCGCGGCTGCCGCCCGCTGGCCGACTGCACCGCCAGCCCGGTCGCCATCCGGCGCGCGAGGCCCGCGACCCGCACCATGAAGAACTCGTCGAGGTTGCTGGAGAAGATCGACAGGAATCGGACGCGCTCCAGCAGCGGCAGCGCCGGGTCTTCGGCGAGCTCCAGAACGCGCTGGTTGAAGCGAAGCCAGCTCTCCTCCCGGTCGAGGAAGCGGTCTTCGGGCAGCGCTTCGGCGGGACGGGGGATGTGTCCTGGATTGACGGTCATGTTCTTATTTTTCCTGACCAAGGTGAACGGCTGTGG
Organism: Actinomadura sp. CNU-125; assembly: GCF_001942465.1. GTDB lineage: Bacteria > Actinomycetota > Actinomycetes > Streptosporangiales > Streptosporangiaceae > Spirillospora. The sequence goes on along the minus strand of NZ_MKJY01000288.1, from coordinate 46,319 downwards.
AACTTACGGGGTGCCGAAGAGTCAGACACCGTAGATCGTGCCCGCGGTTCCAGTTGATCAACCGGTCTTCCGGCCACCGATCCGCAACGCGCCCCCGCCCTCACGCTCCGCGTCCCGTGCCCCGTCCCGCACCCCGCCGGGACGCGCCGCCCGCCCCGTCCGCGCGCCCCCACCGGGCCGGCGCTTAATTTGGGGGTGCCGTTTTGTCAGACCCTTGGGTAATCATTCTTGTTATGAGCAGAGACACCCATCCGGGGACGCAGTGCCCGCACTGCCGATCACATCTCGCGCTCGTCCCCCTGCCCGCCAATGCCGACACCGGAGCCACGCCGACCCAACTGCCCATCGTCCCCATCGCCCCCAAGGAGGAATGGCAGCCGCCCCCCGTCTCGGAGGTGCTCGCGGTTTACGCCGGACGCGCCGTCGATACCGCCACGCGACGCGCGGCGCCGCCAAGGTGAGGGAAAGCCTGAACCGCGCCCGGGCCGCCGCGACCCAGCGCAGGACCGCACAGAAATCCGCCCGGCACCGCAGCCGGACCACGACTCGAACCCCGAAGAGCGCCTGATCACATACCGATCACGCGGCGCGTGAGCCGCCCGCAAAGGGACGGCGCCCGGCCCGGTTAAGGCCATGGCACCGCCCCTGCGATTACCGATGCCGCGAACGGATCAGCGCGGTGCCGAGTCCGTCCATTCCATCGCCGTCACGGCGGCGGAACTCAGCACCGTTCCGGCGGGCCGGTCCACTCCGGCGGCCGGCTCCCGCAGCACCCGATCCTCGGCCAGCGCACGTCCGCTCTCCGGGTCGATGACGAGCCGGTGCCGGATCGTCCCGAGGGGCGTCCGCTCGTCGAACGCGACGGCGTCGCCCGTCCGTCCGCGCGCGTCCTCGACCTCGCCCACGCCCTCGACCGACTCCAGCCCGGCCAGCATCCGGAACGCGGCGGCCCGCACCTGCGGCGTGACGGGCATGTCCATCACCAGCCCGACGGACGTGCGGTACAGCCAGGCGTCCGACGACATCGGGCGGCCGTCCGTCTCGGTGTCGTGCCCCTCGTACCAGCGCAGCAGCTCGGCTTCGAGCTTCGCCGGGTCGGCGGGCAGCGCGCGCAGGTCCGCGATGGTCACGTTCCGGCCGAGCCAGAACACCTTGTCCCCGTCGACGAGCGGCGAGCTGCTCGTCTCCGCTTTCCCGGGCTCAGTCGACGCCTGCAGCGGCTTGAGCTTCTCCTTCTGACCCGGCGCGATGGGCACCTGCACCTCGAACGTGGCCGGGGACCCCGCGCGCCGCCAGGCCGCCGCGTCCGTCATGGTCGCCGCCTTCGCCCCGAGCCGCTGCGTGCGCGACACCATCCGGCCGCCCGGCTCACCGGGCGTCCACGTCTCGCCCTTGGACGCGACGACGATCGTGTACTGCGCGCCCGGCTCGCCCACCCGGTAGTACTGGGCGTCGGTCCGCTCCACGTACCAGTACGCGCCCGTCCCCACTGGGCGCCGCTCGGTCTTCTCGGCGGCCGCGAGCAGGACGGTCCCGGCGTCGAGCGTCCGGACGGGCGCCTCGCCCGCGACCGTCCCCGGCCCCGGCTCCGGCCCCGTCCCGTCCAGCGCGGTCAGGCCGGCCACGGCCAGCGCGGCGGCGGCCCCCACCGCGGCGAGGCCCAGCCCCCATACCGGCCGGACGTTCCGCCTCGCGCGCTCGCGCACGTCCCGTTCGGACGGCGCTTCCGCCATCGCCCGCGCGAGTTCCGCGCGCCGGACCTCCGGGTCAACCGGCACGTCCGGGTCCAGCCCCTCCGGACGCGCCTCGCGCAGCGTCCGCAGCACGTCGCTCATGACAACTCCTCCTTGATGATCCCCACCCGCGAACGTTCGGCGCCGCCCGCCCGGACACCGGCCGCGCCGGCGCCGTCGTCGCGTTCGGGGGCTTCCTCCACCGCCCGGACGAGCCGGCGGCGCGCCCGGTGCAGGCGCACCCGCAGCGCCGTGGCCGAGCAGCCCGACGACGCGGGCGGCGTCCTTCGGCGCCAGCCCCTGCCAGGCGACCAGGATCAAGATCTCCCGGTCGTTCTCCGGCAGCGCCGCCATCGCGCGGAGCACGGCGAGGCGCTCGGCGACCTGCTCGGCGACGTCGCCGCCGGGACGCGCGGCGCGGCGGCCCAGCTCGGCCGTGAACGCCTCGCGCCGCGCCTCCGCGCGGTGGCCCGCGCGCAGGACGTTGCGGGCGACGCCGAGCAGCCACGGCAGCGGCGGGTCCGGCACGTCGGCCAGGCGCCGCCACGCCACCGTGAAGGTCTCGCTCACCACCTCGTCGGCGACCTGCCGACCTGCCCGGCTCGCCGCGTACGCCCAGACGCGCTGCCTGCACGTGTCGTACATCGCGGTGAAGCGCCGCTCGTCGGCGGCTCGCCGACCGGGATCTTCGTCCGCCACCGTGTGCTCCTCCGTCCGCCGGGTGCGTTCCGTCGGGAGGTAGTGGCCCGTGGATCATCATCGTTACCGCAGAGTCGGGTTTTCTCCGGCGGGAGGAGCCTTCCGCCGCGGGAGGTGCCAGGCTCATGCGGAATGCATCTAATATTTGCACGACTGCAAGCAAATCCGCCGCTCGCAAGCTCGTCCCCCCGGCTAAGGAGCTGAGCCATGACCGCGATCCCCGGTCGCGGTGCCGCGCGTCTCCCCGACGTCACGGGCACCCTGCGCGTGCTGCTCGTCGAAGACGACCCGGGCGACGCGTTCCTCTTCGAGGAACTGCTGACCGAGGTCCGCCCGGGCGCCGAGATCACCGTGGCGCGGACGCTCGCGGAGGCGCTGGCCGCCATCCACCCCGGCCTGCAGTGCGTCATCGTCGACCTGTCGCTGCCGGACGCGCGGGAGCTCGACGCCCTGCGGCAGGTGATCGACCGCGCGCCCGACACCGCGGTGCTCGTCCTGACGGGGCTCGCCGACGCGCACGTGGGCGTGGCCGCGGTCGCCGCCGGGGCACAGGACTACCTGGTCAAGCAGGACGTGGACGGCGCGCTCCTCGGCCGCGCGATCAGCTACGCGATCGAGCGCAAGCGGGCGGACGAGTCGGAGAAGCAGCTCGTCGAGGCGCGCGTGGTGGCGCGGGAGAACGCGCGGCTGGAGCGCGGCCTGCTGCCGGTCCCGATCCTGACGGACGGGTCGGTGCGGCACCACACCCGCTACCGGCCGGGCCGCGACCGGGCGCTGCTCGGCGGCGACTTCCACGACACCGTGGAGACCGCGGACGGGACGGTCCACGCGGTCATCGGCGACGTCAGCGGGCACGGCGCGGACGAGGCGTCCCTCGGCGTGCGGCTGCGGATGGCGTGGCGGACGCTCGTCCTCGCGGGGCACCAGGGGCAGCGGCTCCTGGAGACCCTCGACGCGGTGCTGGAGCACGAGCGGTGGGGCGACGAGATCTTCACCACCGTGTGCATGCTGACGATCGCGCCCGACCGCCGCACCGCGCGCGTCCACCGGGCCGGGCATCCGCGCCCGCTGCTGTTCGGCCCGGACGGCGTGCGGGCCCTGCCCGAGCACCCGCGCGGCCCGGCGCTCGGCCTGGTCCCCGGGCTGGAGTGGCCCGCGCTGGACGTCGAGCTCGGCGACGCGTGGGGTCTGTTCCTCTACACCGACGGGCTGATCGAGGGCTGCGTCGGGGACGGCGGCGAACGGCTCGACCTGGAGGGACTGCTGGAACTGGCGGCGGCGGCGCACGCGCGCGGCGACCGCGGCGAGGCGCTGATCGACGGGCTGGCCGCCGAGGCCGAACGGCTGAACGGCGACGTCCTGCCCGACGACCTGGCCGTCCTGCTGCTCGGCAGGGGGGACCTGTGACGAATCCGGCGGACGCGACGGACGCGACGGACGCGGCGGGCGCGGCGGGCGCGGCGGGCGCACCCGCACCGGAGGGCTTCGGCCCGCCGGTCGTCCTGCCCGAGGCCGAGTACCCGGAGCCGCACGGGCTCAGCCGGATCAGCCTGCGGAACCTGTACCGGACGGGCGCGCTCGTCCTCGGGCTGCTGCTGGCGGCGGCGTTCGCCCTCGCCGGGGCGGCGCTCTACCAGAACGACCGCGCGCGGGACGAACTGGTCGGCAAGGTGTCGCAGGGGACGCTGCAGCAGTTCGAGGTCACCTCGTCGCTGAACGCCCAGGACACCGCGATCCGCTCGTACGCGGCGGACGGCGGGGCCGAAGCACTCGCCGACTTCCGCGCGGCCGTCGCGCGGGAGGACGCGGCGGCGTCCCGGATGCGGCGGCTGCTGACCGGGGTGTCGGGCGGCGAGGACGCCGTCGCGCTGCTGGACCGCACCGTGGCCGACGCCGCCGCCTGGCGCGCCGCGTTCGCGGCCCCGCTGATCGACCGGGGGCCGGGGGCGGGCCTGACCGAGGAAGGCGAGGACCGGGGCCGCCGGCTGTTCGACGCCGTCCGCGCCGACGTCCAGCAACTGCAGCGGGCGATCACGGCGCTGCACGAGGACGCGGCGGACCGGCTGGCCGCCCGGGGACGGGCGTCGCTGTGGGCGACCGGCGGCGCGCTCGGCATCGTCGCCGTGGCGGTCGCCGCGCTCGCCCTGGTGATCCGCCGGACGGTGCTGAAGCCCGTCTCGTCGATGACCGACCGGGTCCGCGCGGTGGCGCACGGGGACTTCGCGCACCGGCTGGACGTGTCGGGCCCGGCGGAACTGCACGAGCTCGCGGCGATCATCGACGCGATGCGGCGGCGGATCATCGACGAGTGGGGCACCAGCGTCCGGGCGGCGGGGCAGCTGACCGAGCAGGCCCGGGAGCTGACGGAGCAGGCCGAGGAGCTGCGCCGCTCGAACGCCGAGCTGGAGCAGTTCGCGTACGTGGCGAGCCACGACCTGCAGGAGCCGCTGCGGAAGGTGGCGAGCTTCTGTCAGATGATCGAGCGCCGGTACGGAGACCAGCTCGACGACCGGGGCCGCCAGTACATCGAGTTCGCGGTGGACGGCGCGAAACGCATGCAGGCCCTCATCAACGACCTGCTGGGCTTCTCGCGGGTGGGCCGGATCTCGCAGGTCGAGGAGTCGCTCGACCTGAACGAGGTCGCGCGCCAGGCGGTGTCGAACCTGGACGCCCTCTGCGAGGAGACCGGCGGGGCCGTCGAGATCGGCGAGCTGCCGTCCGTCCCGGGCGACCGCACCCAGCTCACGCAGCTGTTCCAGAACCTCGTCGGGAACGCGATCAAGTTCCGCCGCGAGGGCGTCGCCCCGCGGGTGTCGCTCGGCGCCGAGCGCCGCGACGGCGAGTGGGAGTTCCACTGCTCCGACAACGGCATCGGCATCGAGCCCCGCTACGCCGACCGCATCTTCCTGATCTTCCAGCGGCTGCACCCCCGCGACGAGTACTCCGGCACCGGCATCGGGCTCGCGCTCTGCAAGAAGATCGTCGAGTACCACGGCGGCCGCATCTGGCTCGCCACCGGCGATACCGACCAGCACGACACCGACAGCGGCACCACGTTCCGGTGGACCCTTCCCGAGGGAGATTCCGATGACCGACGGCAAGACTGACGGCCGCCCGATCGAGGTGCTGCTCGTGGAGGACGACCCCGGCGACGTCCTGCTCACCACCGAGGCGTTCGAGCACAACAAGGTGCAGAACACGCTCCACGTGGTGGAGGACGGCGAGAAGGCGATGGCGTTCCTGCGCCGCGAAGGGGAGTACTCGGGCAAGCCGCGCCCCGACCTGGTCCTGCTCGACCTGAACCTGCCGCGCAAGGACGGCCGCGAGGTCCTCGGCGAGATCAAGGACGACGAGGAGCTGCGCAGCATCCCCGTCGTGGTGCTCACCACGTCCGAGGCCGACGAGGACATCCTGCGCAGCTACCGCCTGCACGCCAACGCCTACGTGACCAAGCCCGTCGACTTCGAGCGGTTCGTCTCCGTCGTCCGCCGGATCGACGACTTCTTCGTGACGGTCGTCAAGCTCCCCCGGTGACCCCGCGTCCCGTCCAGTCGACGCACACCACGACGGCGTCGTCGCCCGGCTCCCCGCCCGCGTAGAACTCGACGTACTCGCGGATCACGGTGCCGACGGCCTCGGGCGCCTTCTGCAGGCGCGTGGCGCGCAGCGCGTTCTGCAGCGGCGTGCCGCCGAACTCCTCCCCGGTGGACGGCGACCGCGCCGCGTGCACCCCGTCGCTCACGACGACGAGGCGGTCGCCGGGCTCGACGGCGAACTCCTCGACCGCGTACCGGGTGTCGCCGAACATCCCGAGGGGGAGTTGCGCGTCGAACCCGATCGACTCCGCGGACGTCCCGCGCAGCCGGTAGATCCGCGGGGACCCGGCGTCGATCGTCCGGACGCGCCCGGTGGCGTAGTCGAAGTCGAGCAGCAGCGTCGACACGTGCCGCTCGCCCCGGTACAGCGCGTACACGCTCTGGTCGGCCAGCGTCGCCTGCTCGGCGATGTCGCCCCCGGACCGGCGCGCGTTGCGCAGCGCGCTGACCGCCAGGTGGGTGAGCGCGGCCGCCGCGGTCCCGGTGCCCATCCCGTTCGTGACGCTCAGCGTGAACCCGTCCCCGGAGGCCGCCCAGTCGAAGTGGTCGCCCCACACCGCGTACGCCGGTTCGAGCCGTCCCGCGAACGCGATCTCCGCGGTCTCGAACGCGGACGCGGGCAGCAGGTCCCACTGCATCTCCGCGGCCACCGTGAGCCGCGTCCGCCGCCGGATCCGCCGGTACAGGTCGGTGCCGCCGTCCGCGAGCCGAAGGGCCCGCGCGAGGACGTCCGCGACCTCGTCCAGCCGGTCCGGTGGGTCGCCGGCCGGCAGCGGGACGCCCAGCACGCCGACACGATCGCCTTGCACGGTGAGCGGCACGTACAGGACGTCCGCCGCGTCCCGCACCGTCCGCTGCGCGGCGAAGGCCCGCCCGGCCGCCGTGTTCGCGACCGCCGTGGCGTCCCCGTCCGGCGCGACGAGCACCGTCTGCCGGTAGTCCGGCAACAGCACCAGGGCGTCCCCGCCGCCGGTGAACCGCCCGACCGCCCGCCCGCCGACCGCGGGCAGCTCATGCGGCCGAGCCCCCCACACGGCCCGCACGACCTCCTCGAAGGCACCCCCCTCGTCAGCGCTCACTACCACCCGCCTCAGCCATCACAGCAACCACGCAGGCCCGGAACCACTGCGATTGCGGGCGAAGCCAAGTTCGAGCGAAGCGAGAACTTGATCGCGCAGCGAGCCCCCCGGGCGAGTCGGAGCGATGCAGCAATCGCAGGCGGTGCCCGTTGAAGGAAGGCCCCCAGGGCCTGACGCCGAGGGCGACGCAGGCAAACACAGCAGGCAAACACCGCCCAGGAAACACACCTTCCACCCATAACCCCATCGTCTCCGGCGAAACAGAAATAGCCACCTCAATGCGAGCGGAATAACCGCCTCGGCGTGGCATTTTCCGAATTTCCGCTACGCACGCCCTTCCCACTACTAGCATCCCGCACCATGGCGACGATGATTGCGCTCCGGAGGCGGGCGATCACGGCGGGTGCGCTCGTGCCGGTCGCGGCGCTGCTGCTGTCCGGCTGCGGGGGCGGGCCCGGGCGCGGCGAGGCCGCCGAACGGTCCGCGGGGCCGTCCGCCGGGACGTCCGCGAAACCGGCCGGCGACGCGGCCGTGCCCGAGGCGACCACGTTCACGACGGTGCAGGGCGCGCCCGCCGACCGCGGGCGGGAGGCGACCGACGGTCTCGTCGTGCACCCGGCGAAGCCGCTGCCGGTGCTCGACCGGCCCGGCGGGACCCGCGTCGCCACGCTCCCCACCGAGCAGCTCGGCGGCCCCACCTGGGTCCCGGTCGTGGAGAGCTCCGGCGGCTGGCGGCGGGTACTGCTGCCGAGCCGCCCCAACCGGGCGTCCGGGTGGATCACCGGCGACGGGCTGCGCGAGGCGCGCACGCCCTACCTCGTCACCGTCGACCTCGGCGACCGGCGGCTCACGCTGCGCGAGTCCGGCCGGACGGTCGGGCGGTGGCCGGTCGCCATCGGCGCGGCCGCCACTCCGACGCCCACCGGCCGCACGTTCGTCATGGCCCAGCTGGCGCCGGAGAAGAAGAAGCCGAGCCCGCTGGTGCTGCCGCTCGGTGCGCACTCCGACACGCTCGACACCTTCGGCGGCGGCCCGGGAACCGTGGCGCTGCACGGCTGGAGCGACGCGTCGGTGTTCGGCAAGGCCGTCACGCACGGCTGCGTGCGGGTGCCGGACGAAGCGCTGCGCAAGCTGTCCCGGGTGCCGCTCGGGACGCTCGTCCTCATCAACGACTGATTCCCGCACCACGATCGGAGTTTTCCCATGAGAGATTCCTTCAGACGCATCGCCACCGCCGGACTGCTGGCCACCGGCCTCGCCGCCGCGCTCGCCCCGGCCATGGCCGCGCCCGCGCTGGCCGAGCCCGGCTCCGGCGGGGCCGCCGGGTCCGCGTACGGGCTCACCCTGGACGGGCCGCTCGACATCGCGCCCGTCCCGGCCGTGTCGTCCGGGTCCGAGCAGGTCGAGAAGGCCCTGCTGCGGCAGAAGTCCACGAAGTTCGTGCGGGCCGAGGTGCTGGACGTCAAGGCGTCGGCGTCGCGGGCCCGGTCGAAGGTCGCACGGCTGAGCGTCCCGTCCGCGGACCTGCTGGCCAGCGCCGTCGCCGCCAAGTGCGACGACGGCCGCGGCTCGGCGCACCTGCTGAACGCGCGCATCGCGGGCCGCAGCATCGACGCGACGCCGCCGCCGAACACGCGCATCCCGGTGAAGATCGAGGGCGTCGGCGACGCGACCCTCACGCTCAACAAGCAGCGCCGGATGCCCGACGGGCGGACGAACGTCACCGCGATGGAGCTGGCGCTTCCGCTGACCGAGCCGACGACGCTGCGCGTCGCGTCCGCCACGTGCGGCAAGCAGGCGCCGACGCACCAGGAGAAGAAGCAGCAGCGGCCGGAGGCGCCCGCGCCCAAGCCGGTGCGGCACGATCTGCCGGTCACGGGCTGATCCCTTCGACGCCGGCCCGGCAGCTGCGCGACGACGTCCGCCGCCGGGCCGGACCACCGGGCCGCCCGTCCGGCCCGCGCCTTTCCGGCGGCCCTTTCTCAGCCCGCCGCGGCCTCTCGGACGACTCCTTCGCCGGCCTCTTCGGCCGACCCGGACAGCAGCTTTTCGAAGTGCACGATCGCGCCGTCGCGATGGACGCGGTCACTGATCCGGACTTCCTCGGTGAACGCCCGCATCAACTGCAGACCGCGGCCCGATTCGGCCAGCGGCGCCGCCTGCGCCCCGTCCCACTGCGCGGGGCCCGCCGCCCCGCCCTCGTCGACGATCTCCACGACGCAGCGGTACCCGTCCATCCGGGCCCGCACCTCGTATTCCATTCCCGCCGCCGCGTGCTGCACCACGTTCGCGCACGCCTCTCCCAGTGCGAGCGCGATGTCGGCGCGTATCTCGGAGGTGACCCCGAGGCCGCGGAGCGAGGCGTCGAGCGTCCGCCGCACGAGAGGCGCGCTCTCCGCACTCCTCGGCAACGTCATTTCGAGGACGACCTCCATGGCCAACCGCCTCCGTTCCCTCTAACCTCCAGATTTCCCAGCAGCACCAACGGGAAACTCCCGTTCGTCCGGCGACCGGCACCCCATCCCCGATTACCGGGCGCGCGATAAATCTCTTTCCTCTTTGCTTCCCTGTCCGTGAAAGAGCGTTTCAATCGGCGCGGGACACGCCGGATGGTGGCGGACGGGCGACGACCGGGGCAGACTGGGACGGTGAAGAAGCTCCGTCCGCAGAACTACAACGAGGTCCTTTACGTCGGGCACTTCTTCCGCAAGGGCGTTCCGGTGCTCATGGACCTCAGCGACCTCTCCGAGGACGAGGCCAAGCAACTCGTCGACTTCGCGACCGGCCTGGTGTTCGCCCGGCGCGGCTCCCTCGACCGTGTCGACCGCAGGCTGTTCCTGCTCCAACCGTGAAGACGCCGACGGCCCTGCCCGGCGCGCACGCCGAGCAGGGCCGAACGGAACGGGCGGTCGTCAGCCGGAGTGGTTGAGCTTCAGTCCCGGGCGCGGCCAGTCCTCGATCTTGAGGAGCTGCCCGGTGCTGGACGCCGTGACGTACGCGGTGCGCATGTCGTCGCCGCCCCAGCAGATGTTCGTGATGCCGGGGTCGTCGTCGACGTCGATGTCCACGAAGTCGACGAGCCGTCCGTGCGGGCTCACCACCGAGATCCCCGCGTGGATCATGGACGCGACGCAGACGTTGCCGTGCGCGTCCACGCCGAGCGAGTCGAAGTTCGTGTAGTCGGGGGCGGTGTAGAGGAAGTTGCCGCCGCCCGAGCCGCCGAGCGACCGTCCGCCCTCGATCTCCCCCGGCCCGGTGACGTCCCACCACCACACGCGCGCGGTGTAGGTCTCGCTGACGTACAGCCGGTCGCCCTCGGGCGACAGGCCGATGCCGTTCGGGCCTTCCATCCCGGCGGCGATCATCGTGATCGACGAGCCGTCCGCCTTCGCGTAGTACAGCTTGCCCTTGTCGCCGGTGACGCCGTCGCTCTTGCCGTAGTCGGTGAAGTAGATCCCGCCGTGCGCGTCGACGACCAGGTCGTTCGGGCCGCGCAGCGGCGCCCCGTCCGCCTCGGTGTAGAGGGTCTCGACGGCGCCGGTGGCGAGGTCGACGGCCTGGATGCTGCCGGTCTCGTAGTCGTCGGGGATGCCCCCGGCGAACACGAACCCGCCGACCTCGAAGCGGCGCAGCCCGCCGCAGTTCGCGACGTAGACGCGGCCGTCCGGGCCGAGCGCGGCGCCGTTCGGGCCGCCGCCGACCTCTGCGCGACCGACGTCGTCCCGTCCGGACGGACGCGCGTGAGGGTGCCGCGGTGGATCTCGCAGACGAGGACGTCGCCGTCCGGCAGCGCGACCGGGCCCTCGGGGAACAGCAGGCCCCCGGCCAGCTTGGTGATCTTCATTTTCCTGCCCTTCCTGCGGGGCTTGGCGGCGGCGGGGCCGCCGGTTCCGACGGCGCCGACGGCGGCGAACCCGGTGGCGAGGACGCCGGACAGCAGCGTCCGGCGCCTCAACGCATCGCCTTGAGGATGCGGCGGGCGGTGCTCTGCACGTGGACCTCGTCCGGGCCGTCGTAGATGCGCGCCTCGCGGGCGTGCCGGTACATGCGCGACAGCGGGAAGTCGTCGGTGAGGCCCGCGGCGCCGTGCACCTGGATGGCGCGGTCGATGACGTTGTGGACCATCTTCGCCCCGACGACCTTGATCGCGCCGATCTCGACGCGCGCCTGGCTGCCCGCGTCGATCTGCTCGGCGGCCTGGAGCGTGAGCATCCGGGCGGCCTGGATCTCGGTGTAGGAGTCGAACACGTGCTGCTGCATGAGCTGCTTGGCGGCGAGCGGCTCGCCGAACGCGACGCGCGAGTCCAGCCGGGCGCACATCAGCTCGAACGCGCGCTGCGCCTGGCCGAGCCAGCGCATGCAGTGGAAGATCCGGCCGGGGCCGAGCCGGTCCTGCGCGATGACGAACCCGTGCCCGCGCGGGCCGAGCAGGTTGTCGGCGGGGACGCGGACGTCGTCGTAGGCGACCTCGTAGTGCCCGCCGTGCCCGGTGCCGCCGCCCATCCCGAGGACGGGCGTGTCCCGGACGATCCGGTACCCGGGGGTGTCCGTCGGCACGATGATCATGCTGAACGCCTTGTGCGGCGACTCCGCGTCCGGTTCGGTGCGGCACATGACGGTCGTGTACGCGGCCGCGGCGGCGTTCGTCGTGAACCACTTGCGGCCCCGAATGACCCAGTGGTCGCCGTCGAGTTCGCCGGTCGTCTCCATGCCGGTCGGGTCGGAGCCCGCGACGGACGGTTCGGTCATCGCGAAGCTCGGCGACAGTTCGCCGTCCACCATCGGCTTCAGGTACTCGTCGCGGAAGCGGGGGCTCGCGTACTTGTGCAGCATCAGCGAGTCCTGCAGCGTGAACGTGCCGAGGGCGACCTGCCCCCACTCGCTGCGGCCCTGCACCTCGTTGACGTAGACGTAGTCGAGGAACGGCAGGCCGCCGCCGCCCAGCTCCGTCGGGTGCCCGAGCGCCCACAGCCCGGCGTCCTTGGCCTCCCGCTGGAGCCGCGCGATCGCCTCGCGGGCCGCGTCGCCGCCCGCGTTGAGGACGTCCTCGGCCGGTTCGACCCGCTCGGTCATGAACGCGTGGACGGCGTCGCGGACGTCCCGGACGCGGTCGGGAACGGGGAACAGCATCAGCTGCCTCCTGCGAGGTCGTCGGAGATGTCGCGGTCGCCGTAGCCCTCCGGCGCGGCCACCTCGACGATCGCCTCCTCGCGGTCGTCGTACTCGACCCGCAGCGCCTTCGACATCACCGCGTGCATGTCGTACATGCAGGTGATGTAGGTGAACTGGAGGATCTCCTGGTCGGACAGGTGCTCCCGCAGGACGTCGAACACGGCGTCGGGCACGCGCCCGCCGTCCAGGACGAGCCCGTCGGTGTAGGCGAGCAGCGCCCGTTCGAGCGGGGTGTAGCAGTCGGCGGTCTGCCAGTGCGGGATCGCCTCGATCTTCTCCTCGGGCATCTTCAGCGCCCGCATCTGCTTGCAGTGCTGCGAGAAGACGAACTGGCTGCCGCGCGCCCACCCGGCCCGGCACTGGCCGAGCTCGCGCAGCGCCGGGTCGAGGGAGGCGTTGCGGTAGAGCGCGAAGCCCCGGACGGCGTGCCGGAACACGGCCGGGTCCTGCGCGAAGACGGTCCACCAGTCGCCGGGCGTGCCGGTGGCGGTGCCGTGGTCGACGGCCGGGTCGCGGTCGGGCGCGAACAGCCGGTCGTAGAAGAACAGGATCCGTTCGTCCGTTACTTCGGCTCGGGGGACCTCACGCAGGCGCGGCATTGCTCTCCTTCGCTGGCCGCCGGTCGGCGGCCGTCTTCGGGGTGTGGGAGACGTCGGCGTCGGTGAAGGCCCGCGTCCAGCACGCGAACTCCAGCAGGATGCCGTCCGGGTCCTGGAAGTAGAACGAGCGGACGAACACGCCCTCCTGCATCTTCGGGGCGACGCCGAACTCGCTGTCGTCGTGGTTCAGCACCGGGCTGACCTTGACGCCCTTCTCCTTGAGCCGCGTCCGGTACTCGTCGAACTTCTCGACGGGCACGTGGAACGCGACGTGGTTCATCGACCCGATGGCGCTGAGCAGCTCGCCCTGTTCGGGACGGGTCTTCGGCGCGGAGATCCCGGGGACGGCGTCGGGCGCGTCCGGGAACCAGAAGAACGCGACGCAGTCGCCGCCGCCGCAGTCGAAGAAGAAGTGCTGGCCCATGCCGCCCGGCAGGTCGAGCGTCTTGATCAGCGGCATGCCGAGCACGCCGGAGTAGAAGTCGATGGTGCGCTGCATGTCGGAGCACACCAGCGCCAGATGGTTGATTCCGCCGAGCTCGAATTCGCGGTTCATGACACCTCCTGGACCTTGTGGATCTCGGTGACCTCGTGGTGGCGGGCGCGCAGGTCCTTCTTGAGGACCTTGCCCGCGACGTTGCGCGGAAGCTCGGGAACGAACTCGACCTTCCGCGGGACCTTGTAGCCGCCGAGATGCTCGCGGACGAACGCGATCACGTCGTCGGCGGCGAGCGTCCCGGCCCGCTCGGGCCGGACGACGACGGCGGCCGCGACGGCCTCGCCCCAGCGGTCGTCCGGGACGCCGAACACGGCGGCGTCCGCGATCGCGGGATGCCGGTACAGCACCTCCTCGACCTCGCGGGACGCGACGTTCTCCCCGCCCGTGACGATCATGTCCTTGATCCGGTCGACGATGTAGACCATGCCGTCCGGGTCGCGGCGGACGACGTCGCCGGTGCGGAACCAGCCGTCCCGGAACGTCTCGGCGGTCAGCTCCGGTTCCCGCCAGTAGCCCGCCATCACCTGGTCGCAGCGGACGATCATCTCGCCGGGCTCCCCGTCGGGGACGTCGTCGAACGCGTCGTCGACGATGCGGACGTCGGCGGTGTCCATCGTGCGCCCGGCGGCGGCCAGCAGGTGCGTCTCCCCGGCGGCGGCGCGGCGGTGCTCGGCGGTGCCGAAGTACAGGATGTTGCCGCCGGTCTCGCTCATCCCGAACCCCTGGTAGAAGTCGCAGCCCAGGACGTCCATGCCGCGCCGCAGCACCTCGGCCGGGATCGCGGACGCGCCGTACCCGATCGCCTCCAGCGTGCCCAGGTCGTGCTCCTCGATGCCGGGATGGCTCAGCAGGAACGCGATCATCGTCGGGGCGAGGCCCGTCTGCGTCACCTTCCACTCGGCGACCAGCCGCAGGAACGTCTCGTTGTCGTAGGACCGGACGAGCCCGACCGTGCAGGCCCGCAGGTGGTTGACCAGCACCGCGTAGCCGCCGACGTGGCACAGCGGGAAGCAGAACAGGAACACCGACCCGTCCGGGATCTCCCAGCTCGCCGCCGAACCGGCGACGCCCGCGACCAGGTTCCGGTGCGTGAGCATCACGCCCTTCGGACGTCCGGTGGTGCCGCTGGTGTAGACGAGCCAGCCCACGGAGTCCTCGTCGGGGCGCGGCGGCTCGGTGGCGGGCGCGGCCGCGACGAGATCGGCGTACGCCCGGTCGGCGTCGGCGTCGCCGTCGAGGCCGACGACGAGCCGCACCGACGGCATCGCGTCCCGCAGCCCGGCCATCGCCTCCGCGTACTCGCCGCTCACGATCAGCACGGACGCCTCGGCGTGGGCGACGAGCGCGGCGATCTCGTCCGGGTGCAGCCGGTGGTTGAGGAACGTGAGCGCCAGGCCGGCCGCCGGGACGGCGTAGTACAGCTCGACGTACTCCGGCCGGTTCCCCGCCAGGACGGCGACCCGGTCGCCCGGCTCCGCGACGGCCCGCAGCGCGTTGGCCGTCCGCCGGACGCGGTCGCGCAGCGCGGCGAACGTGACCGTCTCGTCCGCGAAGCGGAGCGCGATCCGGTCGGGGCGCTTGCGCGCCGCGTACTCGACGATATCGCTGATCAGCATGGGCACCCCGGCGCGACAGCGACCATGGCGGCCTCCCAAAACTTGACTTGACAGTCATGTCATCTTCGTTCGATGCTCGGATCCTGAACCTGAGACCATGCGGCTGTCAAGAGGCGGGGCGACGAGAAGAGGGACGGGAAGACGGACATGGCGAGGGACACGGCGGGCGACACGGCGGGCGAGACGAACGGCGGCGCCGGGCCGCTCACCGAACGCGGTGCCCGCACGCGCGAACGCCTCGTCACCGCCGCCCGCGGCGTGTTCGAGGAGCGCGGCTTCCTCGACACCCGCGTCGCGCACATCACCCGGCACGCCCGCGTCGCCTACGGCTCCTTCTACACCTACTTCCCCTCGAAGGAAGCCGTGTTCCTGGAGGTCGCCGACCGGCTGTTCGCCGACATGACGCAGAACGACCTCCCGCTCGAAGGCCCCTCCCCCGCCGCGCGCGTCCGCCGCGCCAACCGCGCCTACTACGAGGCGTACCAGCGCAACGCGAAGATGATGGCCATCATCGAGCAGGTCTCGACGTTCAACCTCGAATTCCAGGAGATGCGCCGCAAGCACCGCGCGTCCGCCGTCGCCCGCTCCGCCAAGGCCATCCGCCGCTGGCAGGCCGCCGGGCTCGCACCCGCCGAACTCGACCCCGAGATGGCCTCCCGCGCCCTCGCCGCCATGGTCGACCACTCCCTCTACCTGTGGATCGTCCAGGGCGAGGGCCCCAACGACCGCCTCCTCGACACCCTCGACACCCTCTCCATCCGCGCCCTCGGCCTCGACCCCTAGGAGCCTTCCCTTGGACCTCGCGGACCGCTTCCTCACCGCCATCACCTCGGGCGACACCGACGCCCTCCGCGCCCTCTACGCCCCCGACGCGACGATCTGGCACAACGACGACGGCGAGCAGTCCGTCGACGCCAACCTGCGCACGCTCCGCTGGCTGTCGCGCAACCTGCGCGACATGCGGTACGACGTCGTCCGCCGCGACGCCCTGCCCGACGGCTACGCGCAGCGGCACGTCCTGCGCGGCGCCCTCCCGGACGGGACGCCCTTCGAACTCCACGCGTGCCTGTTCGTCACCGTGCGGGACGGCCGGATCGTCCGGCTGGAGGAGTACGCCGACAGCCGGGGCAGCGACCCGCTCCACGCCCTGGCCGCCGCGCAGCGCGCCGCGCGCGACGGGCGAGCGCACGGACGCGCGCACGGACGCGCGCACGACGAGCGCACATGAGCGGCCCCGGCGACGCGCTCGCCGCCCGCCTCGGCGCGGAGATCGCCGACCTGCACCGGCTCTCCGGCGGCGCCAGCCGCGAGACCTGGGCGTTCACCGCCGACGGCCGCCCCCTCATCCTGCGCCGCGACCCGCCCGCCGCCCCCGATCCCGAGGCGATGGCCCGCGAGGCCGCGCTGCTGTCGTCGGCCGCCGACTCCGGGGTCCCCGTCCCCACGCTCGTCGGGAACGGCGACGACCTCGACGGCGCCCCGTACCTGATCATGGAGCGGCTGGCGGGCGAGACCATCCCCCGGCGGCTGCTGCGCACCCCGCGCCCCGGCCTCGCCCGCGAGCTCGGCGCGATCCTCGCGCGCCTGCACACGATGGCGCCGGTCCCCGGCCTGCCCGACGCCGATCCCCTCGACGCCCTCGCCGAGTACTACGACGCGTTCGAGGAGCCGCGCCCCGCCGTCGAGCTCGCCTTCCGCTGGCTGCGCGAGCACCGCCCGTCCCCGACCGGGCGGACGGTCGTGCACGGCGACTTCCGCAACGGCAACCTGATGATCGACGGGCCGAAGGTGACGGGCGTCCTCGACTGGGAGCTGTCGCACCTCGGCGACCCCGCCGAGGACCTCGGCTGGCTGTGCGTGAAGGCGTGGCGGTTCGGCTCCCCGCACCCCGTCGGCGGCTTCGGCCCCCGCGCGGACCTCCTCGCCGGGTACGCCGACGCGGGCGGCACCCCGCCCGCCCCGGACGTCCTGCACTGGTGGGAGGTCTACGGCACCCTCCGCTGGGCGATCCTGTGCCGCCACCAGGCCGAGCGGTACCTGTCCGGCGCCGACCCGTCGATCGAGTACGCCGTCCTGGGCCGCAAGGTCTGCGAGCAGGAACACGACATGCTCCTCGCCCTGGGCCTGACCGAACCGGCCACCGTCCCCGACCCGCTGGACGCGCTGGACGCGGTGGACGGGACGGGCGGGACGGGCGGCGACGCGGGCGCGCCGCCGCACGACCGTCCGTCCGCCCCGGCCCTGCTCGAAGCCGTCGAGCGGTTCGTCCTGGAGGCCGAGCACACCGACGACCGGCTGCGCCTTCCACTCGCGCGTCGCCGCGTCCGCGCTGCGCATCGCCCGCCGCGAACTCCTCCTCGGCGACGCCCACCGGTCCGCGCACGCCGCCCGGCTCGCGTCCCTGGGCTGCGCGGACGACGCCGAACTGGCCCTCGGCATCCGCGCCGGCCGCTTCGACGACCGGACGGACGAGGTGGTCGCGGCGGTCCGCGCGTCCGTCGTCGACAAGCTCACGGTCGCGAATCCGCGCCACCTGGCCTCCCCGCCGTGACCCGCCGGGGTCAGCCGAACGTGGCGGCGTCGATCACGAACCGGTAGCGGACGTCCGAGGCCAGGACCCGCTCGTACGCTTCGTTGATCTTCTCCGCCGCGATCACCTCGACGTCGGAGCCGATGCCGTGCCCGGCGCAGAAGTCGAGCATCTCCTGCGTCTCGGCGATGCCGCCGATCATCGATCCGGCGTAGTTGCGCCGGGAGTTGATGAGGGAGAACACGTTGAGGCTCAGCTTCTGGCCGGGCGCCCCGACGTTGACCATGGTGCCGTCGACCGTGAGCAGGCGCAGGTAGGCGTCGACGTCGATGACCGCGCTGACCGTGTTGATGATCAGGTCGAACCGTCCGGCGAGTTCCTTGAAGGTGCCGGGGTCGGCGGTGGCGTGGTAGTCGTCGGCGCCGAGCCGCAGGCCGTCCTCGCGCTTCTTCAGCGACTGCGACAGCACGGTCACCTCGGCGCCCATCGCGTGCGCGATCTTGACGGCCAGGTGCCCGAGCCCGCCGAGGCCGACCACGGCGACCTTCTTGCCCGGGCCCGCGCCCCAGCGCCGCAGCGGCGAGTAGGTGGTGATCCCGGCGCACAGCAGCGGCGTCGCGGCCGCCGGGTCGATGCCCTCGGGCACCGACAGGACGAACCCGGCGTCGACCACCACGTGCGTGCTGTAGCCGCCCTGGGTGATCGTGCCGTCCCGGTCGACGCCCGCGTAGGTGGGCACCTGTCCTTCGAGGCAGTACTGCTCGTCGCCGTTGCGGCAGTTGGCGCACTCGCCGCACGAGTTGACCATGCAGCCGACCCCGACGCGGTCGCCCACCCGGTGCCGGGTGACGTCGGCGCCGACCTCGGTGACGATCCCGACGATCTCGTGCCCGGGGACCAGCGGGAAGGGCTGCTTCCCCCAGTCGCCGTTGACGGTGTGGATGTCGGAGTGGCAGATACCGGCGTACTCGATCCGGATGAGCACGTCGCCGGGGCCGACGTCACGCCGCTCGATGACCGTGGGAGCCAGCGGCTCGGCGGCGGCGGGCGCGGCGTAAGCGTGAACACGCAAGAAAAAGACTCCTTCAACGAAGCTCCCGGATACCCACGGGAGCCGGACGAAATGTGCAGCTCCCACCAAACCACCCTTCCGGAGCAACGCAGAAGGCACTGCCGAGAGGTGTACCGACAGGGCACCCCAGGCCCCCGGCAGGCCGCCTAACCTGGGAAAGGTGGACAACCGCAGCCAGATCCGCGAGTTCCTGACCTCCCGCCGGGCCAAGATCACCCCGCAGCAGGCCGGGCTGCCCTCCTACGGCACCCGGCGGGTCCCCGGGCTGCGCCGCGCCGAGGTCGCCCAACTGGCCGGGGTCAGCGTGGAGTACTACTCCCGTCTGGAACGCGGCGATCTGTCCGGTGTCTCCGCAGGCGTCCTGGACGCGATCGCCCGCGCCCTCCGCCTCGACGACGCCGAACGCACGCACCTCGAAGACCTGGCCCGCACCGCCGGTCCCGGACGGCGCCGCAGGCGCCGCTCCGCCCCGCGCCGGGTGCGGCCCACCGTGCAGCGGATACTGGACTCCATGACGGACGCGCCCGCCGTCATCATGAACGGCCGCTGCGACGTCCTCGCCGCCAACGCCCTCGGCCGCGCCCTGTACGCCCCGATGATCGAGGCGGCGAACGGCGCCGTGCCCAACCACGCCCGGTTCATCTTCCTCGATCCCCGCTCCCGCGACTTCTGGGGCGACTGGGACCGCGCCGCCGACGACACCGTCGCCCTCCTGCAGGCCGAGGCGGGCCGCGACCCCTGCGACCGGGACCTCACCGAACTCGTCGGCGAACTGTCCACCCGCAGCGACGACTTCCGCGCCCGCTGGGCCCGCCACGACGTCCGCCAGCACCACATCGGCACCAAGCCCTTCCACCACCCGGTCGTCGGCGAGCTCCGCCTCGACTACGAGTCCCTCGACCTGCCCGCCGACGACCTCACCCTCGTCGCGTACGACGCCGAGCCCGGCAGCGATTCCCGCGACAAGCTCGACCTGCTCGCCAGCTGGGCCACCACCACCGCCGGGTCGCGCCGACGCCCTGACCGCCGGTCAGCCGGCCGATCGGCCGGCCGCCGCGGCGTAGGACTCCGCCGGACGGTCCGTCGGCGCGACGCGCGCCCGTCCGCCGGACGGATCGTGGCCAGCAGGCCCACGGCGACGACCGCCTGCACGCCCAGGATCATCGCCAGGGTGACGGGCTCCTCGACGCCCAGCATGACCATCGTGGTGTTGACCGCGAAGTGCGTCGCGATCGCGGCGAGGACACCGGCCCGCTCGTAGGCGTGGCAGACCAGCATGGCCATCGGGACGGCGCTCGCGGTGAACAGCGCACCGCTCGGGGTCGCCAGGCCCAGCTCGTTCTGCACGGTGCCGTCGATGAAGAACAGCGGCAGGTGCCAGACGGCCCAGATGACGCCCAGCACCAGCCCGACCGTGTACCGGTTCATCGTCGCGCGCATCCGCGGGTGGGCGGTGCCGCGCCAGCCCGGCTCCTCCGACAGCGGGCCGACGAGCAGCATGGTCGCGAAGAACGAGACGGGCCCGCCGGGGTTGGCCTCGATCATGTCCTTTCCGGATTCCAGGCTGAGCGCGGGCCCGCCGCCCTGGTGCGCGAGGAACGCGCCCGCGAGCACCGTCGCCGAGCCGAGGACGAGCAGCGGCGGCGTCCACACCAGGGCGGCCTTGCGGAACCGGACGGCGAGTTCGGGCACGGCCTCGCCGCGCCGGGTGCGGCGGATCCGGACCACCAGCGCGCCGACGAGCGGGCCGAAGGCGCCGAGCGCGTGGAACGCGGTCGCCGCGCCCGCGTCGCCGAGCGCGATCGCGACGGCCCAGGCCGCCCAGCTCATGACGAAGGCGATCGCCATGAACAGGGTGAGGTCGTTCCGATACTTACCGAGACGTGCAGAAGACATGCCAAGACTCCCTCTGGTGGGGGTGTGTGCGGGCGGGGGGTCAGGAAGAAGCGGCGGTTCTCTCGGCGGGGGAGGCGTCCAGCCGGTGGGTGAGCCAGGTGCCGACGAGCGCCAGGACGTCGGGGTCGACGGGGTCGCGCAGCAGACGGCGGTAGGAGCGCAGGCTCGGCCGTCCGCCGTCGCGGCGCAGCACGTGCGTGAGGCAGGAGACGCGGTGGATCTCCGCCCCGCCCGGCACGAGCCGCCGGATCTCGTCCAGGTCCGCGGGGTCGACCTGGAGGTCCTTGTCGCCGGTCACGGCCAGGACCGACGCCCGGACGGCCGCGAGATCGTCGCGGCTGTCGTGGGCGAGCATCTCGCGCAGCCACCGGGCGTTGACCGGGACCCCGGCGACGCGCGCCGCGTCCGTCCGGGTCCGCTTGATCCGGGCGAGCACCCGCTCGCCCACCGCCGCCAGGGGCCGGCGCAGCATCCGGACGGGCGCGGGGAGAGTCCGCAGGATCGAGCGGGCCTGCCACCGGAAGGCGTCCTCCCCCGATCCGGCGAACCCGGCCAGGAGCACCACCGCCCGCACGTCGGAACGCCCGCCGAGGGCCATCGCGTGCAGGGCGCCCTCGCTGTGGCCGATGACCCCGACGGCCTCGGGACGGACGTCGGGGT
Organism: Actinomadura sp. CNU-125; assembly: GCF_001942465.1. Classification (GTDB taxonomy): domain Bacteria; phylum Actinomycetota; class Actinomycetes; order Streptosporangiales; family Streptosporangiaceae; genus Spirillospora. Next base: position 25,168 of record NZ_MKJY01000288.1, on the reverse strand, counting down.
GCGCGACCAGCGCGTCCACGGCGCTCGCGGCGTCCCGCCGGTTGTCGGCGAAGCCGGTGTCCCGCCACGTCCCGGGCGTGGCGCCCGCACCGCGACGGTCGTAGCGCAGCGTCGCGATCCCCTGCTCCGCGAGGGCCTCGGCCAGCGGAGCGCCGAGGTTCACGGCGAGCTTGGGGGTGTTGCCGTCCCGGTCCAGGGGACCGGAGCCGTGCAGGAGCAGGACCGCCGGGTGGGGGCCGGGCGCGTCCGGCAGGGACAGGGTGCCGGCCAGACGGGTGCCGTCGTCGGCGGTGACCGTCATGTCGGTTTCGAGCACGGGGGAGCTCCACCTCTCATTGTTATCAACACTGAGAACGTTATCAGGTATGAGATCATGAAGTCATGGCGAACGCGAATCTCCTGCTCCACCCGGTCCGGCTGCGGATCCTGCAGACCCTGGTCGGGGTCGACGAGATGACCACCGCTCAACTGCGGGAACGTCTCCCCGACGTGTCACCGGCCACCATGTACCGGCACGTCGCCACCCTGACCAAGGCCGGAATACTGGAAGTGGTCCGCGAACGCCCGGTCCGCGGCACGATCGAGCGCAGCTACCGCGTCCGCCAGGACGAGGCCCTCGTCGACGAGGACGCCCGCGCCGCCATGACCAAGGACGACCACCGGCAGGCGTTCGCCGTCTTCAGCGGCGCCATGATGGCCGACTTCGACCGCTACATCTCCCGCGACGACGCCGACCCGCCCCGCGAGAACGTCGTCTACCGCCAGGGCGCCGTATGGGTCACCGACGACGAGTTCACCGCGCTCGTCGAGGAGATCGAAGCCGCCGTCGCCCGCCGCACGCACCGCACCCCCGACGACGGCCGCACCCGCCACCTCCTGAGCCTCGTCCTACTCCCCGACAAACCCACCGAAGCCTGACGCCTTCCGAACACTTCCGCGACGGTGCTTACGGAAACGTCCGCTATTCGATTTCCGGGCTAACTCTAAATAGGTCGACAATGGGCGGTTTATGATCGCGCCATGGACCTGGAACCGGTCATCGGCGCCGCGGGCTTCGTCGTGACCGCCACCGCAGCGGTGATCGCCTGGGCACAGTTGCGCCGGACGCCCGCGCCCGGCCGCGCGCTGCCCGCCCCGGGCGGCGGCCGGCCCCAGGCGGTGCTGCGGCCGCCGACACGGGACGGCTCCCCGATCGGGTCCATGGGCGCACGGACGTCCTGCGCACCCTCAACGCCGCCGCGCGCCGCCCCGACGGCACCGTCCACGTGCTCGGCGGGCTCGGCGGCACCGGCAAGACGACCATCGCCCTCCAGGCGGCCGAGGAGAGCCTGGCCGCCGGACGGCGCGTCTGGTGGGTGTCCGGCACCGACTCCGGCGCGCTCACCTCCGACCTCCTCGAACTCGCCCGCGCCCTCGGTGCCACCGTCCAGGACATCGAGGACGTCTCGCAGGGGCGACGCAACCCCGCCGACGTGCTGTGGGAGTTCCTCGAACCCCAGCGGGACTGGGTCCTCGTCATCGATAACGCCGACGTCCCCGACGCGCTCGGCGGCGACGGCCGAACGCCCGCCGACGGGTCCGGCTGGGTGCGTCCGACCTCATCCGGGCTCGTCCTGATCACCAGCCGCACCGTCGATCCGCTCGTCTGGGGCCGGCACGCGGCCGTCCACACCGTCGGCTGGCTGACGGCCGACGACGGCGCCCGGGTCCTGCTCGACCTCGCGCCGCAGGCGGGCACGGAGGACGAGGCCCGCGCGCTGTCCGAACGCCTCGGTGGCCTGCCCCTCGCACTCCGCCACGCGGGTCTGCACCTCTCGTCCCCGTTCAACCGCGAACGCTCCTTCACCGCGTACGCCGACGCGCTTCGCGACCGGTTCCCCGAGTTGATGCGCGCCGGGACGGACGACCGGACGATCGTGGCGAGCACGTGGCGGCTCACCCTCGACGCCCTCGCGGACGGCGACCACCCGGATGTCGCGGAGACCATGCACGTACTGGCTCGCCTCGCGGGCGGGATCCCGTTCCGCTGCGACCTGATCGACCACGAGACGCTCGGGCCCCGGGCGGCCGAGAACCTGCGCGCCCTCGCGAACACCGGAATGGTCACCCTCGCGCCTCAGGGCGACGACGGCGCCGAGGCCCTCACCGTCCACCCTCTCGTCGTCGAGGTCCTGCGACATGAGGACGGCGATCACCGCACTCACCTGAAGGTCGCCGCCGACCTGCTGGCCGCCGCCACCGAGCGGCTGGGGCCACGGAACCCCGATCACGCTGCGTCGTGGGCGTCGCTCGCCTCGCACGTGACCGAACTCCTCCGGACCGCCGCGTCCCGACCCGACGAGCCGATGCCGGAGCAGGCGGCCGCTGCGGCGGCCCGGGTCGCCTACGGACTCGTGTGGGCGAGCCGCTACTTCACGGCCCGCCGGTTCATCGAGGAGTCGCTCGGAGCCGTCGCTTCGCTGGGAGCCGAACATCCCGAGGTCCTGTCGCTCAGGCTCACACTCGCCATGACCTTCCGCCTGCTCGGCGATCCCACGGACGCCGAACCCATCGCGCGGGAAGTCACCGAAGCCCGCGGTCGTCTCTTCGGCGCCTTGTCCATGGAAACACTGAAGGCCCGCCATGAAATCGGCCTTTGCCTTACGGTGCAGGGTCGGCTCCCGGAGGCCGAGCAGTGGCACCGGAAGCTGCTCGAAGATCGCCGAAACCTTCTCGGCGAGGAACACAGGGACACGCTCTTGAGCCAGTCGGTCTTGGCTCGCCTCCCGTATCGCCTTGGCCGACTGGATGAGGCGGAAGAACTGCTCCGCGAGGTTCTCACGGCACAACGCCGGGTCCTCGGCGACACCCACCCGGACACGGTGATCACCCGCAAGTACATCGGGCAGACGCTCGCGGCGAGGCAGAAGCTTGACGAAGCCGAACGCGAACTGACCGCGCTCCTGCCCGTTCTGTGCAGGCTCCACGGGGACGAGCACGGAGAAGTCCTGTCCACCCGCGCCGAACTCGCCGCCATCCTCGCCGCACGCGGAAAGGGCAGAGCCGCGCGCAGGCAGTTCGGACGGCTGCTGCGTGTGCAGCGGCGGGTGCTCGGCTCCGACCACCCGGGCACGCGGAAAACGGAACGTGCCCTGGCCGACCTTTGATCTTCACGGGAGAAACCATGGCAAGCATGAGCCGACGGGAATTTCGTAAGTCCTCGTATTCGTCCGCCGAGCATGAATGCGTCGAGGTCGGACGGTCCGAGGGGTTCGTCAAACTCCGCGACTCCAAGGACCCGGACGCCGGGACGCTCGATCTCCCGGTCGGTGCGGCCCGCCGCCTGTTCGACGCGCTGCGCGTTCGCTGATTCTCACTCGTCCTCGGTCGGGAGCCAGGTGCGGCGGGTGCCTTCGGTGATGAGGGTCTGGGCATAGGCCCACAGGGCTTCCGAGGCGTCGCCGATCACGGACTTGCGGCAGCGGACGTCGGCGTCGGTGACGCCGGGGGTTTGAACTGTTGGCGGATTAAGTGCTCATGAGTGCCCATGGATGCTCAGGAGTGTCCGTGTCCGAGCGCCCGCCCCCGGCTTCCGGTAGGGACCGGGGCGATTCACGGCAGAGCATGTCGATTGCATGTTCGAGTACCATCACTTAAAGTGTCGGTCATGTCGCGCACCGCTGTTGGTTGTGGGGTGGCCGCCGAAGCGGCCACCAGCCACGGCACGCCCGGACGCGGCGGCCGGGCCCGCTCCGGCGGTCGGGTTCGGGACGAGGGCGGTGGGCCCGGTGGCGGGTTGCGTGCGCTCGCGCGCCGTTCGTGGCGGCGGGTCCGTCGGGGGTGGCGATCCGTACCCGCCTCAAGGGCCTCACTCCCGAGGACGAGACGGTGCTGCGGGCGGTCGGTGCGCACCTGGGATCGCTGGCGTCCCGGGACCTGAAGACTCGCTGCGCCGATGGCCTGGAGCATGATGCGGAGCGGTGGGCGGTGCGTAAGCGGGAGTTGACGGGGGAGTCGTCGGCGCGGTGGGCCGGGAGCATCACCAAGGCGTCGCATGATCAGTGGGCGCTGGCCCGGCGAGGCCAGCAGGCCCACGTGGAGAGTCTCGAGGCGGGTGTGCGGACGCTCGAGCGGCGGCTGGCGCTGCCGGTCGGCGCGAAGGGCACCGGGCGGGAGGCGGGCGGGTATCGGTCCCGTAAGGAGTGGTTCGCCAAGTCGCGTCGGCTGGGTGTGTTGAAGGACCGGCTGGCGGTGGTGCGGGCGGATCGGGACGCCGGGACGGTGCACGTGGTGCGGGGCGGGCGCGGTTGCTGAACCGGCGTCATCATCTGGACGAGGCCGGGCTCACCTTGGAGGGGTGGCGGGAGCGGTGGGAGGCCGGACGGTCGTTCCTGCAGGCTGACGGGGAATCGGGCAAGCGGCTGGGCAACGAGACCATCCGCGTCACCTGCGAGGGTGAGGTGTCGATCCGGTTGCCCGCTCCGCTGGCCGGTCTGGCGAACGCGGCGCACGGACGGTACGTCCTGTCCCCCCGTGCCGCCTTCGCCCACCGGGGGGCCGAGTGGGCGGACCGGGTGGAGGCGGACCGGGCGGTGGCCTACCGCATCTGCCACGACCCCGACCGGGGCCGCTGGTACCTGACCGCGTCCTGGCAACGCCGCCCCGCCCCCGCACTCCCCCTGGAGGCCGCCCGCGCCGAGGGGATCGTCGGCGTCGACACCAACGCCGACCACTTCGCCGCCTGGCGCCTGGACGTCTCCGGCAACCCCGTCGGCGCCCCGAAGCGCTTCGACTACGACCTGACCGGTGCGGCGTCCCACCGGGACGCCCAGGTCCGGCACGCCATCACCCGCCTGCTGCACTGGGCCGCAGCCTGCGGCGTCGCCGCGATCGCGATCGAGGACCTGAACTTCGACAAGGAGAAGACGCGGGAGAAGCACGGGCGCCACACAAGGTTCCGGCAGCTGATCTCCGGTTTCCCCACCGGCAAGCTCAAAGCCCGCTTGGTGTCGATGGCCGCCGAGCAGGGGTTGGCGATCGTGGCCGTCGACCCGGCGTATACGTCCAAGTGGGGTGCGCAGCATTGGCGGGAGCCGATGGCTACCTCCGGCCGTGAGGTTTCCCGGCACGATGCGGCGAGCATCGCGGTCGGGCGACGCGCCCTGGGGCACCCGATCCGGCGACGGACGGCACCGCCCCCTGCCCACCGGAGCGATGAGCAGGGGCATCGGACCGTCCAGACCGAACCGGACACCCCGGGACGTGAGGGACCCCGCCGACCCGGGCCGGAACGTGCACACGATGCACGCCCCCGGACGGGCTCAAGAACGCGGGCGACCAGCGCATCCAAAACCGTTCGGGACGCGCGCAGAACCAGGAGATGGGTCCAAGACCCACTCCTGGACACTGTTTAGGAACGGTTCGCCAGGTTCCGCCCTTGTAGTTCAGCAGGAGGGGCTGGAGGCGGTCCATGGCCTTCGCGAACCGCGCCTCCGGCGTCTCGCGCTGCTCGAACTCGTCCCAGAGCGCGCGGAACTCGGTCTCCTGGTCGTCCGGGAGGAGGGCGAACAGGCGGTCGGCCGCGTCCTGCTCGCGCTGTTCCTGGGTCGCGGCGCCCTCGTCGTCGTAGAGGAACGTGTCGCCCGCGTAGATCTCCACGAGGTCGTGCAGCAGGACGAGCTTCAGCGTGCGGCCCACGTCGATCGGCTCGTCCGCGTACTCGGCGAGGACCGGCACCATCAGCGCCAGGTGCCACGAGTGTTCGGCGTCGTTCTCCCTGCGGTCGTCGGCGATGAGGACGCTGCGGCGCAGGACGGTCTTGAGCCGGTCGACCTCGACGACGACGCGATCTGGGCGGCGAGCCGGGACGGGACGTCCGGCGGCTGCGGCACGCGGTCGATGAGGCGGTCTTCGTCGGTCATCGCATCCTCCCGAGAGTCGTCGGCACAGCGAACGTACCGGGGTCGTGTCGCGCATGGTCGCGTGCCGCACGGCAACTCGTGCTGGACATTAGTGTGCGCCGCACACTATGGTGTGACACGTGACCTCAGACGAGTTGATCCTCACCCAGGCGCAGGAGCTTCGCCGCGGCACGGTCGTCCTGGCCTGCCTGGCGCTGCTGGAGGACGCGCAGTACGGCTACGCCCTCCTGGAAACGCTCAACGAGGCCGGGGTCACGGTCGACGGCAACACCCTCTACCCCCTGTTGCGGCGGCTGGAGAAGCAAGGGCTGCTCACCAGCGAGTGGAACACCGACGAATCCCGGCCGCGCAAGTTCTACCGGGTCAGCCCAAAAGGCTCCTTGGTACGCGAAGGACTGATGAACGAATGGCAGAGCCTGGTCGCCTCGATGTCGCGACTGACGAAGGAGATCGGATGAGCGCGGGCGCACTGACGGAGAGCTACGTCCAGGAGGTCGTCCGGCGGGTTCCCGCCGACCAGCGGGACGACATCGCGAACGAACTGCACGCCACGATCGCGGACGCCGTCGACGCGCGCGAAGAGTCCGACCGCGCGGCCGCGGAGCGGGCCGTCCTCACCGAGATGGGCGACCCGATCCGGCTCGCCGCACGGTACGCGGACCGTCCGCTCACCCTGATCGGGCCCGAGCTGTACCCGACGTACGTGCGGGTCCTGACGGTGCTGCTGGGCATCGCACTGCCCGCCGTGACGGCCACGATCATGGTGCTGGACGTCCTGGACGGCACGGGCATCGGCGCGGCGATCGGCACCGGGGTCGGAACGGTCCTCACCGTCGGCGCCCAGATGGTCGCGTGGCTCACCCTCGTGTTCGCCTCGGTCGAGCGGTTCGGGCCGCGCGGCGCCGCCCAGGCGTGGACGCCCGCCGACCTGCCGTCGCCGCGGCGTCCGGACGAGGGGCGCCGCGGGGCGATCGCGGCCGTCGCGTGGGAAGCGCTGATGCTCGGCCTGATCGTGTGGCAGGCGACCGCGGAGCCCTTCCGCGCGGACGGCGAGCGCATGCAGGTGCTCGACCCGGATCTGTGGTCGGGGTGGATGTGGCCGATCGTCGCGGGCCTCGTCGCGGTCATCGCGGTGAACCTGGTGCGCGTCGCTCGGCAGGAGTGGACGGTCGCACTCGCGGGCTGGCACGCGGCCGCGCAGGCGCTCGTCACGCTGCCGCTCGCGTGGGTCGTGTACCGGCAGGACATCCTCAACCCGGAGTTCCTGGCCGCCGTCAACGGCGACGACTGGACGACCCCCGACTCCTTCTACACCGCCGTGACGCTGATCGTGCTCGCCATCGGTGTCAGTGAGACCTACGGCGCGTTCCGCAAAGCGCTCCGCTGAGCCCGGGAGGCCGCCCGGACCGTCCTCAGGGCGGTTCGGGCGGCCGTTCGAGCGCGTTCGCCCCGTACCGCAGCGGCTCCCCGTCGTGCCGGACCGGATGCCGACGGGCAGCGGTTCGCCCGCCGGCCCGGCGTCCCGCCCGTCGGCGGCCGGGTGCTTGGCGACGAGCACGCCCCGCTCGTACCGGTACGCCGTCGCCCGTCCCGGCGGCGACGCGCAGGCCGCGAACCGGTGCAACTGCTCGACGTCCCGCAGGACGGCGAAGCCCGTGGCGGTGTCGCCCCGGTTCGACACCTCGACCGCGGCCTCGACGACGAAGAAGTCGTACCGTCCGGGCTTCCCGTGGCCGAACGGCGACACCGATCCGCGCGAACCCCAGCGAGGCGTCGGGATCGGCGGGGCGAACGTCTCGGCGCGCTCGCGGGCCCGCTCGTCCCCGGTCCGGTCCGCGAGGACGGTCAGCGCGACCGGCTCGTCCGGGTCGATCTCCAGCGCCCGCCGCGCGGCCGATTCCCCGCTCGGCACGTCCGGGCCGGGCACGACCGTCTCGTTCAGCAGCAGCGCCAGCCCGCTCGCCGCCGCGCCCGAACCGGGGTCGAGGCGGAGCACCGTCCGGTACAGCCCGCACGCTTCGGCCGCGAGCCGTCCGATGTCCCCGGACGGGCGGCCGGGCGTCTCCGCGAGCCGCCCGCACCGGGTCGCGAGGGCCGTCGCGAGCAGGATCGCCGCCTCGGTGTCGTCCGGCCGCGCGGACACCGCCCGCCGCAGCGGGGCCTCGGCTTCGCCGTCGAGCCACGACGACCGAAGGAGCAGGTGGCCCAGTTCGCGGGCCGCGTCCGCGTCCGTCCGGGCCGCGTCCTCCAGGACCTCGCGGACGTCGCCGTGGCGTCCCGCCCGGGTGAGTTCGCGTACGTGCCGCACCCAATCCGTCACCTTCGGATCCCTCCGTGGTTCTCGCCGAGCCGCGTGGAGCCGCGCACCAGCGTTCCACGTGTCCTCCCCGGCCCGCGCGGAGCCCCCTCGTTTCCATCGTGTTACGCCGAAATAAAGCGAAAGCCTCCATTTCCGGGTCACGTTTCCCGAACGTAAAGAGTTCGTGTCCGGATTACCGCGAAATTGATAGCCGTATCGACCGCGGGGCATTCTTGCGGAACTCACACCGCGAGGAGCGTCAATGGAACCGATCATGAGCAAGTCCGAGGCCGCGCGGCTCGTCGCGTCCGCCAAGGTGCGCAGTGGACTGTCCTGGAGCCGGATCGCCGACGAGATCGGCGCCCCGGTCGTCTGGGCGACCGCCGCCCTGCTCGGCAACCACCCGATGCCGCCGGAGCAGGCGCGACGGGCCTGCGAACTCCTCGGACTGGACGAGGCGGTGGCCGAGAGCCTGCGGCTGCAACCGTCCCGCGGCACGGACCCGGCGCTGATGAGCGACCCCACGATCTACCGTTTCGTCGAGGCGCTGTCGGTGTACGGGCCCGCACTCAAGGAACTCGTGCACGACGAATTCGGCGACGGAATCATGAGCGCCATCAACTTCCGGGTCGACTTCGAGCGCCGCCCGGACCCCGACGGGGACCGCGTCGTCATCACTTTCGACGGCAAGTTCCTCGACTACCGGTGGTGAACTGACAGCCGCCCGTCCGGTGGTGTGAGGCGAACGTAACACCACCGGCTCGGGCCCGTCATACGGCGGGCACGAACGCTGCGGAGACTCTTGGTCGGTCCGAATACCCGGAATGGGTCCGTCCACGGCAGAGGAGCGCCCTCGTGTCCTATTTGGCTCCGCCCGATCTCGCGAAGAAGATGGTCGACGCCGGTGAGGCGAAGGTCTTCCTGTCCGCGCGCGACACCCTCATCCGCTCGTTCATGGCCGCCGCGCTGCTCACGCTCGGCGCGGCGTTCGCGGTCACCGTCACCGTGCAGACGGGCGAGCCGCTGCTCGGCGCGCTGCTCTTCCCGGCCGGGTTCTGCCTGGTCTACCTGCTGGGGTTCGACCTGCTGACCGGGGTCTTCACCCTGGTCCCGCTCGCGCTGCTGGACAAGCGGCGGGGCGTCACGCCGCGCTCGCTGCTGCGCAACTGGGGGCTGGTCTTCCTCGGCAACCTCGGCGGCGCGCTCACCGTCGCGGTCATGATGGCGGTGATCTTCACGTTCGGCTTCTCCACGGACCCGGACGAGGTCGGCCGGCAGATCGGCGCGATCGGTGAGGGCCGGACGGTCGGGTACGCCGAGCACGGCGCGTCCGGGATGCTGACCCTGTTCGTCCGCGGGGTCATGTGCAACTGGATGGTCTCCACCGGCGTCATCGCCGCGATGATGTCGAAGTCCGTGCCGGGCAAGGTCATCGGCATGTGGCTGCCGATCATGATGTTCTTCTACATGGGCTTCGAGCACTCGATCGTGAACATGTTCCTGTTCCCGTCCGGCCTGATGCTCGGCGGCGACTTCTCGATCATGGACTACCTCGTGTGGAACGAGATCCCGACCATCGTCGGGAACCTGGTCGGCGGGCTGACCTTCGTCGGGCTCACGATCTACGCGACGCACGGCCGCACCGCCGCGCCGCGCAACCGCCCGGCGGCCCCGGACGCCCCGGACGCCCCGGACGCCCCGGCGGCCTCGGACGAGCCCGCCGAGGCGGCCGACGGGAAGACGACCGGCGTGCCCGTCAGAGTCGACGCCTGACACGCCGGTCCGAGCCGTGCGGCCGCCGCGTTGCGCGGCGCCGCACGGCTCCGCCCGTCCGGGCCGGTCACACCCGGGCGGCCCGCTCGACGGCCGCCGGGGGCGGTTCGGGGGACGGTTCCTCGGCGAGGCCGACGCGGCGGTGCAGGCGGCGGAGCGGCCGCGGCGCCCACCAGTTGGCGCCGCCCGCGAGGCGCATGAACGCAGGGAGGAGCACGCCGCGGATGAGCGTGGCGTCGACGAGGACGGCGACGGCCATGCCGATGCCGAGCTGCTGCAGGAAGACGACGTCGCCGGTGGCGTAGGTCGCGAACGAGACGGCGAGGATGAGCGCGGCGGCGGTGACGAGCGGGCCGCTGCGGGCGATGCCGAGCGGGACCGACGCCGCCGCGTCGCCCGTCCGGTCGTACTCCTCCTTGATGCGCGACAGCAGGAACACCTCGTAGTCCATGGACAGCCCGTAGGCGATGCAGAACATCAGGATCGGGATGCTGGGCTCGATGGAGCCGGTCGGGGTGAAGCCGAGCAGGCCGGAGAGGTTGCCCTCCTGGAAGATCCAGACGAGCGCGCCGAACATGACCGACAGGCTCAGCAGGTTGAGGACGGTCGCCTTGAGCGGCGCGAGGACGCTGCCGGTCATCAGGAACAGCACGACGACGGTGACGGCGACGATCAGTCCCGCGACGAGCGGGAGCCGCGCGGTGACCGCGTCGCGGTAGTCGGCGAGCTCGGCGGGGTAGCCGCCCACGAGGGCCGGGGCGGGCGCGGGGACCGCGCGCACGTCGGCGACGAGCCCGACGGCGTCGGCGGCGAGCCGGTCCGAGGACGGGACGGCGACGAGGCGGGCGCCCTCGGCGGAGGTGTACCGGGCGCCGGTGGGCGCACGGACGGGACGTCCGGCGGCGAAGGACCCGGCGGACGAGTCGACGCGGACGATCCCGTCGACGCGCGACAGTTCGGCCGCGTAGGGGCCGACGCCGTCGGCGGCGGGCAGGACGATCTGCAGGGCGTCGGCCTCCTCGACGGCGAACGAGGCGCGGATCTCGTCGTACATCTGCCGGACGGGCGCGGACGTGTTGAGCACGCGATCGTCCGGGAGCCCGAACCGGACGCCGAGGAACGGTGCGCCGAGCAGCAGGACGAGGGCGAGCGCGGTGCCGCCGAGGACGAGCGGGCGGCGCATCACGGCCGTCGCGAAGGCGTGCCAGCGGGCGGCGGGCCGGTTCGACGGGGTGCGGCGCGCGACCCGTCCGCCGAGCAGGGCGAGGGCGGCGGGGAGCAGGACGGTCGCGCCGACGACGCCGGCGGCGACGACGGCGACGCCCGCGTAGGCGAACGACGCGAGGAACGGGAACGGGAAGACGAGCAGGACGGCGAGGGCGGCGGCGACCGTGACGCCGCTGAACAGGACCGTCCGCCCGGCGCCCCGCACTGTCGCGACGACGGCCTCGCGGACGTCGTCGCCCCCGCCGCCGCGGGCGGCGAGTTCCTCCCGGAACCGGAAGATCATGAACAGGCCGTAGTCGACGCCGAGCCCGATGCCCATGACGAGGGCGATGTTGGAGGCGAAGGTGGAGATCTCGGTGAAGACGAGCGGGATCCGCAGCAGGGCGAGCGAGCCGAGCACGGCGAACAGGCCGGTCGCGAGGGTGACGAGCGCGGCGGCGAAGCGCCGGTAGACGAACCAGAGGAGCAGCAGCGTCAGCGGCAGGATGATCAGCTCGGCGCGGACGAAGTCGGCGCGGGCCCGCTCCATGACGGTGCGGAACACCTCGTCGCCGCCGCCGACGGCGACCTCGACGGCCGTGTCCGTGCGGGCGAGGTCGGCGGCGAGGCCGGGCAGGACGTCGCGGCGGACGTGGTCGGCGTCGCCGGGGACCCAGGCGAGGACGAGCGCGTGCCGCGCGTCCTCGCTCCGCAGCGTCTCGGGGGCGCCGCGGCTCCAGTAGGACCAGGCGTCGCCGACGCCGTCGCGGGCTGCGAGCTCGGCGGTCAGCGCCCGTCCGGCGGCGGCGGCCGCGGGGTCGTCGACGGTCCCGGCGCGGGCCGTCACCAGGAGCGCGACGTTGGGGCTGCCGGTGGCGTGCTCGCGGGCGAGGGTGCCCGAGGCCCGCATCGATTCCGAGCCGGGCGCCTCGAAGCGGTTGAGCGACAGGGCGCCGATCGTGCCGGCGCCGACGATGCCGACGAGGACGAGCGCGGCGAGACCGATCGCGCTGATCAGCCGGGGCCGGCGGGTGACGAACCGGCCGAAACCGTTCGGTGTGGACACGTGCTCCCCCAGGGGCGAACGTAAGATGCGAGTGCCTACTCGTATTCGGTGTGGACAATACGAGCGATTGCTCGTATTTGCAATACTCGACCGATCGCGGGCGGCACGGCGGGAGGACGGCGATGAGCGGGGACGGGGACGGGGACTCCGGGGCGGACCGGACGGACCGGACGGTGCGGCGGCAGGCGCGCGGCGAGCGCCGGATCGCGCAGATCCTGGACGCGGCGGCGAGCGTGTTCGCCGAGGCGGGCTACGAGGCCGCGACCACGAACAAGATCGCGGCGGCGGCGGGCGTCTCGCCCGGCTCGCTCTACCAGTTCTTCCCGAACAAGAAGGCGATCGCCCAGGCGCTCGCCGACCGGTTCGCCGCGCAGATGGGCGGCGCGCACCGGACGGCGTTCGAGATCGCGGGCCTCGCCGCGGTGCCGCGCGCCGAACTGATCGACCGGATCGCCGACCCGATGCTCGCCTTCAACATCGCCAACCCCGGGTTCAAGGCGCTGTTCGCGCGCGCCGACATGCCCGCCGAACTCGCCGCCGCCACCCGTCCGATCCAGGACGCGCTGCTCGGACGCGTCGAAGGCATCCTGGCCGCGCGCGCGCCGGGCCTCGCAGGGGACGACCGGACGCGCGGCGCGCGCGTCCTGATCCAGGTGTTCAAGGCGCTGGTCCCGCTGATCACGGAGGCCGAACCGGGGGACGAACGGGACGCGCTGGTGGCGGAGCTGAAACGCGTCCTGGCCGGATACCTGACCGCACTGGAAGCGCGGGGCCGCGCCTGACCCCGAAACGGCGACGACCACTCAAACGCGGCAACATGTTGCATTAGTAGCCGAACCCTCCTACAGTCCTAAAGCAACAAGCAGTTGCATCAAGCGCCTGCGTCCAAGCGTTGCCAAGGAGGATCCGCCATGATCTACCACCAGGTCCGGATGGCCGTGAAGCCCGACGCGCCCAAGGATCGGGTCGAGCACGCGCTCGGCCTGATGCGGCGGCTCGGCAACGAGCTCGACGTCGTCGAGTCCTTCGTCGTCGGCCGCGACATCGGCGGCGAGTTCGACTACGGCGCCGTGTACGCCCTCAAGACCGTCGACGACTACCGCACCTACATGTACGACCCCCTGCACCGCGAGATCGACGCGGCCGGGCTGCCGCTCGTCTCGAACATGATCTCCGCGGACATCACCGACGACGACGACCCGGAGATCGCCGAGAAGATCGCGAAGGTGCACACCGACCGGTTCGGCGACCACCCCGAGCTGGCCGACCTCATCGGCGACCTCGGCTCCTACGAGGGCAGCGGCTACGAAGGCGGAACCCCGGACGGCAAGTAGGCCGCGGGCCTCCGGGGAACGGCCCCATGCCGAGCACCCGCACGACCTTCCTGGTCCTGGCCGCGGGAAGCGCCGCGTTCGCCATGCTCCAGTCCCTGGTCACCCCGGTGCTGCCGGTGATCCAGGACCGGCTCGGCACGTCGCAGAACGCGGTCACGTGGGTGATGACCGCCAACCTGCTCTCGGCCGCGATCTTCACCCCGATCCTGGGCCGGGTCGGCGACGCGGCCGGGAAGGACCGCGTGCTGGCCGCGGTCATGTGGATCCTGGCCGCCGGCTGCCTGGTCGCGGCGCTCGCGCCGAACATCGGGGTGCTGATCGCGGGCCGCGCGCTCCAGGGCGTGGCGGGCGCGGTCTATCCCCTCGCCTACGGGATCATCCGGGACGAGTACCCGCCGGAGCGCGTCGCCGCCGGTGTCGGCGGGATCTCCGCAGTCATCGCGGCGGGCGGCGGGCTGGGCATCGTCCTGGCCGGTCCGGTGACCGGGACGCTCGGCTACACCTGGCTCTTCTGGATCCCGATGGCCGTCTCCGCGGCGGGGGCCCTGGCCGTGCACCTGTTCGTACCGGCCTCCCCGGTACGGACGGGTGCACGGTTCGGCCCGTCGGCGGCGCTGCTCCTGGCGGCCTGGCCCGTCTGCCTGCTCCTCGCCGTCGGCCGCGGCCCCGAACGGGGGTGGGGTTCGCCCGTCGTGCTCGGCCTCTTCCTCGCCGCCGCCGTCCTGCTCGCGGCCTGGCTCGTGGCGGAGTCGCGGGCGGCGAACCCGCTGATCGACCTGCGCGTCTTCCGCCTGCCCGCCGTCCGGCGGACGAACCTCGTCGCGCTCCTGTTCGGCGGCGGGCAGTTCGCGCTCTTCACCTTCCTGCCGCAGTTCCTGCAGACTCCCGCCGACGCCGGATACGGCTTCGGCGCCACCGTGACCGAGGCGGGGCTGCTCCTGCTGCCCATGCTCGCAGCCATGTTCGCGGCGGGGCTCCTCACCGGCCGCCTGCAGAAGGTCGCCGACGCCAAGGCCCAGCTGTTCGCCGGGTCGGTCCTCACCGTGGCGGCGTTCGCCGCGCTGGCCTTCGCCCACGACGCGCCCTGGCAGGCGGCGCTCGCCGCCGCCGTGTTCGGCGTCGGCCTCGGCACGGCGCTGCCCGCCATGACGAACCTGATCGTCGGCAACGTCCCCGCGGAGCAGGCCGGGGCGGCGAGCGGGATGAACGCCAACATGCGCACCATCGGCGGCGCGATCGGCGCCGCGCTCGTCGGTGCCGTCGTCACCGCCCGTCCGGCGGTGGGCGGCCACCCGCCCGAGTCCGGTTACGCCTCGGGCTTCCTGCTGCTCGCCGCCGTCGCGGTCGCCGCCGCCGCGACCACCCTGCTCATCCCGCGCGCCCGGCCGCGGGCCGGGGAGCCGCCGACGGAAGCCGGACGGGCCGGAGCCCGCGACCGGACCGCGTGACCGCTCACCCCCCGGCGGTCGCGGTCGCCGGGAAACCCCCGGCACGTCCGAGCAGGGCCGGGACCGGCTCGCCGAGCAGTTCGCCCAGCCAGGCCCCGGTGGCGGCGACGCGCTCCATGTCGATCCCGGTCTCGACGCCCCCGCGGTGCAGCGCGTAGAGCAGATCTTCGGTGGCGATGTTGCCGGTGGCGGCGGGGGCGAACGGGCATCCGCCGAAGCCGCCCGCCGACGCGTCCAGGACGGTCACGCCCTCATCGACCGCCGTGAGCGCGTTCGCGTACCCGGTGTTACGCGTGTTGTGGAAGTGGAAGCGCAGCGGGATACCAGGAGCGGCCTCGCGCGCGCGCCGCGTCAGGTCCCGGACCTGGCCCGGGACGCCCACCCCGATGGTGTCGGCCAAGGCGATCTCGGACGCCGCGTGCGCGCGCCGTGCGATGTCCGCGATCCGTTCCGGGGGCACGTCGCCTTCGAAGGGGCAGCCGAACGCGACGGCGATCGTCAGCGTCACGGGCAGCCCGGCCCCGATCGTCGCGGCGGCGATGTCGTCCCACGCGTCCAGCATCTCGGCCACGGTCGCGCCCTGGTTGCGGACGCTGAACGTGTCGGACGCCGGGACGACCACGTTGACCTCGTCGACCCGCGCGTCCAGGGCCCGGTCGAGGCCGCGCCGGTTGAGGACGAGCCCGCTGTAGGCGACCCCCTCCCTCCTCGGCACCCCGGCCATGACCTCCTCGGCGCCCGCCATCTGCGGGACGCGCTTGGGGTTGACGAACGAGACGGCCTCGATCCGCCGCGTCCCGGCGTCGACGCAGCGCTCGATGAGGGCGATCTTGTCGTCGGGGGTGAGCACGCGAGCTTCGTTCTGGAGGCCGTCGCGGGGACCGACCTCCACCACCGTTGTATGCAATCCGACTCCAAACTTGCGACATCACCGTCGAATGTGACTATATTGCATGCAATCAAGGAGGTGTCATGGCACGTGCGGCGGACGTCGCCTACGCCGCGGTGCGGCGGATGATCCTGTCCGGGGACGCCGCGGCCGGGTCCAGGCTCGGGGAGTCCGAACTCGCCGAGACGCTCGGGCTGTCGCGCACCCCGGTACGCGAGGCCCTGCAGCGGCTCGGCTCGGACGGCCTCGTCGAGGTGCTGCCGCACCGCGGCGCGCGGGTCGTCGAGTGGACCGCCGCCGACCTCGCCGAGATCTTCGAGCTCCGCACCCTCCTGGAGCCCTACGCGGCGGCCCGCGCCGCCCGCATCGGCCAGGACGAGCCGGTCCTGGCGGATCTGCGCGCCCGCTGCGACGCCATGGAAGCCGCCGCGGACGCCCGCGACCTCGGCGAACTCGCCCGGCTGAACTCCGCGTTCCACGCCGCGCTGATCGACGCGTCCCGCAACCGGCGGCTGCCCGGCATGCTCACGTCCGTCATGCACGCGCCGCTGATCGTCGGGACGTTCCGCCGCTACGACCGCACCGAACTGGACCGTTCCATGAACCACCATCGGGAACTCGTCGCCGCGATCGCGGCCGGCGACCCCGACTGGGCCGAAGCGGTGATGCGGGCCCACATCCGCGCCGCCGCAGCCAACCTGAGCCGGAAGGACGACGACGATGAACGCACTCGGTGACCTGCGGGTCGTGGAGATGGGGCAGCTCCTCGCGGGCCCGTTCTGCGGGCAGCTGCTCGGCGACTTCGGCGCCGAGGTCATCAAGATCGAGCCGCCGGGCGCCGGTGACCCGATGCGCGAGTGGGGCCGCGAGAAGCCGCACGGCCAGTCCCTGTGGTGGCCGATCCTCGCCCGGAACAAGAAGTCGGTCACGCTGAACCTGCGCACCCCCGAGGGCCAGGCCCTCGCCCGCCGCATCATCGCGCAGGCCGACGTCCTCGTGGAGAACTTCCGCCCCGGCACCCTCGAACGCTGGGGCCTGTCCCCGGACGAGCTGCGCGCCGAGAACCCGCGCCTGATCGTCACCCGCGTCACCGGCTACGGCCAGGACGGCCCGTACTCGCCGCGCGCCGGATTCGGCTCCATCGGCGAGGCGATGGGCGGCATCCGGTACGTCACCGGCGACCCCGACAACCCGCCGTCCCGCGCGGGCATCTCCCTCGGCGACGAACTCGCCGGGACGTTCGCCGCCCTCGGCACCCTCGTCGCCCTGCACGCCCGGCACCGCACCGGCCGCGGCCAGATCGTCGACTCGGCCCTCTACGAGGCCGTCCTCGCGATGATGGAATCCCTCGTCCCCGAATGGGACATCGCGGGCTACCAGCGCGAACGCACCGGCTCCGTCCTCCCGAACGTCGCGCCCAGCAACGTCTACCCCACCAAGGACGGACCCGTCCTCATCGCCGCGAACCGGGACACGATCTGGACCCGGCTGGCCGCACTGATGGGACGTCCCGAACTCTCCTCCGACGAACGGTTCGCCACCCACGGCGCCCGCGGGGCGAACGCGGACGAACTCGACGAACTCATCGCCGCCTGGACGTCCGTCCAGGACTCCGGCGAACTCCTCGAACTCCTCCACGAGAACGGCATCCCCGCGGGCCTCACCTACCGCGCGAAGGACATGCTCGCCGACCCGCACTACAAGGCGCGCGAGGCGATCATCCGGATGGCGCACCCCGAGTTCGGCGACTTCCCGATGCAGAACGTCTTCCCGAAGCTCTCCGACACCCCCGGCGAGGTCCGCGCCGTCGGCCCGTCCCTCGGCCAGCACAACACCGACGTCTACGGCACCCTCCTGGGCCTGACGCCAGAGGAAGTGAGCACCCTGGCGGCCACCGGCACGATCTGACCCCCCTCGCCCCGTGCGCCCCGCGCGCACGGGGCGGGGCCTTGAAGGACGTCGTGGTGTGATGGGGGCCGACCCTTCGGGAGGCTGGCATGCCGTCGCACCGACAGCCGACCGCCCCCGGGGAGCGCATAACCGAGATCGACGTCCTGCGCGGGTTCGCCCTGTTCGGTGTGACGGTCGTGAACACCGTGGGCATTACGGGCATGCCCGCCTCGCAGGACGGCCCCTCCCATTGGGCCTACGAGACCCTGTTCCACCAGCGCTTCTTCCCGATCTTCTCGCTTCTCTTCGGGCTGAGCTTCGGCCTGTTCCTCGACGCGGTCCGCGACCGGACGCCGAACCCGCGGCTGCTCATGCTCGCCCGGCTCGGCTTCCTGATCCCGATCGGCGCGCTGCACCGGCTGGCGCACCCCGGCGAGGTCCTGCTGACGTACGCGGTCGTCGGCATCGCCGTCCTGCTCCCCGCGTCGTTCGTGCCGGGCAGGCGCCCGCTCCTGGCGCTCGGCCTCGCCGCCACGGCCGCCGCGGCGCCGCTCGGCGGCAGCGCGCTCGTCCCCGGGCTCTTCCTGGTCGGTTACGCGATCCAGCGGTACGGCCCGGCGACCGTCCTGGACGCGCCCAGAGCGCGCCTGACGACCGCGCTTGTCGGGTGCCTCGCGCTCACCGCCGTCCTCGACGCCTGGCAGGTCGCGGCGTCCGCCGAGACCACGTCGACGCTCGCCACGTCGGCGGGCCTGGCGACGGCCGCGACCTACACGGCCGCGCTGGTGCTCGCCCTGCGCACGCGCGCCGGGCGTCCGCTGCGCGGGCTCGCGCCGCTCGGACGGACGGCGCTGACGGCCTACGTCGGCGCGACGTTCGCGATCATCGCGGCCGACCGGTTCGTCCGCCTGGCGGCGTCCCCCGACTACCTGGTCGCCGGCGCCGTGGGCACGGCCGTCTTCGCGCTCGCCCTGGCGTTCGGCACCCTGTGGCTCCGCCATGCCCGGTACGGGCCGCTGGAGTGGGCCTGGCGCCGCCTCACCTGGTGGAAGCTCCCACCGCCCGGCCCCGGCCGCACCTGAACCGCCGTCGCGCTTCACCCCTCCAAGACTTCACTTGACAAAGTCCACTTGCAAAATGCAAGCTTGCTTCGCCGTCGGCGGCAGGCCGACTCGGCAGAGCCTCCGAGGAGTGATCGCATGACCGCAGTTCGGCCGGGCCGTCCCGTCACCGCGACGGCCGGCGCACCGGCGCCCGCACCCGCCCTCCCCCGACCGGGACGGCTCCTGCCGGTCGCGGCGATCGCGGCCGGGCCGCTGTTCCTCGCATCGGGCCTGGTCCAGGGCCTGACCCGCGACGGGTTCGACTTCTCCCGCAACGCCCTCAGCCAGCTCGCCCTCGGCGACCTCGGCTGGATCCAGACCGTCACCTTCCTGCTCACCGGCGCGCTGCTCATCGTCGGCGCGGTCGGCACGGCCCGGACGCCGCACGCGGGCCGCTGGGCACCCCGCCTGATCGGCGTCTTCGGGGCGTCCTTCCTGCTCGCGGCGGTGTTCCAAGCCGACGCCGGGGCCGGTTTCCCCGCCGGGACACCCGACGCCCGAACCGCGACACTGAGCGCCCACGGCGCCGTCCACCTGCTCAGCGGCATGATCGGCTACATCGCGCTGATCGCGGCGTTCCTGGTGCTGGCACGGCGCTTCGCCGCGCAGGACGCGCGCGGCTGGGCGCTCGCGACGCGGCTCGCCGCCGCGGGGGTCCTGCTGGGCTTCGCCGGCTCGTCCTTCTCCGTCCCGGCCTTCACCCTCGGCGCGGGGCTCGGACTCGTGTGGCTCGCCGCCCTCACCGTCCGGTTGACCTCCGCTCCGCCCGCTGCCGAGGATTAGCCGATCACCATCGAAAGGAACCGATATGTCCGCACCGGTCGAAGGCCCGGCCAGCTACTTCCCGGCGATCGAGAAGAAGTACGGGCGCCCCGTCCAGGAGTGGAAGGACCTCATCCGCTCCTCCGACCTGACCAAGCACATGGACCTCGTCAACTGGCTCAAGACCGAGCACGGGCTGGGCCACGGCCACGCGAACGCGCTCGTCGAGCACACCCTCGACGAAGGCAAGTGAGCTGCGCGAACGCCTCGTGTGAGCGGTTTGTGAGGGCGGCCGGGCAGCCTCGGCCGCATGGAAGACGCGATCCGGGCCGAGGGCCTGGTCAAACGATTCGGTAAGACGACCGCACTGGACGGCGTCGCGCTCGCCGCACGTCCCGGCACCGTCCTGGCCCTGCTCGGGCCGAACGGCGCCGGGAAGACGACGGCGATACGGATCCTCGCGACGCTGCTGCGCCCGGACGCCGGGACCGCGCGGGTGTGCGGGCTGGACGCCGTCCGCGACGCCGCCCGCGCGTCCGCCGCGAGATCGGGCTGACCGGCCAGTACGCGGCGGTCGACGAGGACCTCACCGCGACCGAGAACCTCGTGCTCATCGGGCGGCTGCTCGACCTGCGCAAGGACGACGCACTGGCCCGCGCGGCGGAACTGCTCGACCGGTTCGAACTCGCCGACGACGCCGGACGCCGGGTATCGACCTTCTCCGGCGGGATGCGGCGCCGCCTCGACCTCGCGGCCTGCATGGTCGGCCGTCCGGCGGTGACGTTCCTGGACGAACCCACGACCGGCCTCGACCCGGGCCGCCGCGAGGACGTCTGGCGGATGATCCGCGCGATGACGTCCGACGGCGGGACCGTCCTGCTGACCACGCAGTACCTCGAAGAGGCCGACGCGCTCGCCGACGACATCACGGTCATCGACCGGGGCCGGGTGATCGCGGACGGGACGCCCGCCGAACTCAAGCGCGTCGCGGGCGGGCAGGCGATCACGGTGCGGCCCCGCGACCCGGCGCGGCTCATCGAGGTCGCCGCGATCCTCAACGCCGTGTCGGGGCGCGACGCCGAATCGCCCCACCGCGACGTCCTGACGGTCGCGGTCGACGGCGAGGACGCGCTCGGCGAGACCGTCCGGCGGCTGGACGCGGCGGGCATCGGCGTCACCGAGCTGTCGCTGCGCCTGCCCAGCCTCGACGAGGTGTTCTTCCGGCTCACGAAGGAGGCCGCATGACCGAGACCGTCATCGGGCGCCCGGACGTCCGCGCGGCCGAACCGGGGGCGCGTCCGTTCGCGCTGGCACGGCACAGCCTGCTGCTCGCCGGACGCAGCCTGACCAAAACCCGCCGCAACCCGGGCATGCTGCTCGACGCGCTGATCATGCCGATCATGTTCCTGCTGCTGTTCGTGTACCTGTTCGGCGGCGCGGTGTCCGGCTCCACCCAGGAATACCTGCAGTTCATCTTCCCGGGCGTGCTCGTCATGACGATGATCCTCGCGGGGATGGTGTCGGTCGGGCTCTCCATCAACGTCGACATCAAGAAGGGCGTCTTCGACCGGTTCCGGAGCCTGCCGATCGGACGGTCCGCGCCGCTGCTCGGCCTCGTCGTCAGCGACGTCCCCCGGTACGTCGTCGCGGGCACGATGCTGTTCGCGACCGGCTACCTGATGGGCTTCCGGGTCGAGACGAACGCGCTCGCGGCCCTCGCGGCGGCGGGGCTCGCGGCCGCGCTGGGCTTCGCGCTCGGCTGGATCACCATCCTGATCGGCGTCGCGATCAAGGAGGAGTCCGTCGTCTCGACCGTCGGGTTCCTCGCGATCTTCCCGCTCTCCTTCGGGACGAGCATGGCGGCGCGACCGAGACGATGCCGGGCTGGCTGCAGGCGTGGGTGGACGTCAACCCGGTCAGCCACGCCGTCGACGCCTGCCGCGGCCTGCTCGTCGGCGGCCCCGTCGCGGACGACGCGATCGCGTCGCTGCTGTGGTCGGCGGGATTCCTGCTGGTGTTCATGCCGCTGGCCGTCCACGTCTACCGCCGCCGGAGCTGATCCTCCAGGAGGGCGAGCGCGCCGGGGACGTCGAGCGCCGCACCGCGCGCCCGTCCGGCGGCGAAGGCGCGTTCGCCCAGTTCGGCGCGCAGGTCACGGGCCACGTTCGCGAGGTCGAGGTCGGACTCGTCCGGCCCGCCGCGCAGCACGGACGCGGCCCCGAGCGCCGCCGCGGCCGCCGCCGGTCGCCGGACGCGAGCAGCCGCGCGACGGCGACCCCGGCCGACCCGGCGACGGGCATGTCGGGGGCCTCCACCGCCTGGACGAGCGCGGCGCGCAGCGACCGGCGGGCCGCGTCGCGCTCGTCCGCGCCGATCGCGAGGTGCGCGCCCGCCGCCGACAGCAGCGACCGGTACTGCGGCCCCGCGTGCTCCAGGTCCCGTTCGGCGGCCGCGTAGTGCCGCTCGGCCTCCGCCCGGTCGTCCGTGCCGGGCCAGGTCGCCGAGCGCCAGCCGGACCCCGGCCAGGTGCCGGGCGGGCGTCGCGGCGTCCGGCGCCAGCAGAGCGGTCAGCTCGCCGTGCGCCCGGCGGACGTCCCCCGACCGGGCCAGCGCGACCGCGAGCAGCACCCGCTGCTGGGCCGCCTCCCGCTCCTGCCCCAGCTCCCGCAGCAGCCCGATCGACTCCTCCAACGCGGCGATCGCGGCACCGTAGTCGCCCGCGCTCATGTCGGCCGAGACGCGAACAGCAGCGCCATCGCCAGGCCGCCCCGCTCACCGCTCTCCCGGTACGCCGCGACGGCCGCGGCCAGGTCCCGGTGCGCGGCCGGCATGTCGCCCGCGTTCCCCCGCAGCATCGCGCCCATGACGTGCAGCGTCGCGCGCGTCCAGGCGTCCCGTCCGGGCAGCAGCCGGGCGATGGCCGCGCCGCCGCCGCCGTCGCCGCGCAGCAGCGCCACGGCCCGGCTCGATCAGCACCGCCAGCGGACGCGTGCCCGGCGGCCGCGCTTCGATCAGCGGGTCGTCGCGGGCGCCGCCGCCCGACAACCACGTGCTCAGCACGTACCCGCCGAGCGCCGCCGCCTCCGCACCGTCCGGCACGGGCGTGCGGCGCGGCACCGCGAGCGCCCCCCGAAGCCGACGCGCGGCCTCCGCGTGATCGCCCTGGATCGTCCAGAACACGGCCAGCGCCGCCCCCAGCCGGACGGCCGAACCGGCGTCGCCGCTCTCCTCGGCGAACCGCAGCGCGGCCAGCAGATCGTCCTGCCCGTCCGACAGCAGCGGAAGCCACCCGACCTGCTCCGCCCGGAGCAGGTGCGGCTCCGCCCGCTCCGCCAGTTCGAGGAAGTACGCGAGGTGGGCGGCCTGCACACGCGCCAGCTCGCCGCGCTCCGCCAGCCGCTCCCGCGCGTACTCGCGGATCGTCTCCAGCATCCGGAAGCGCGGCTCCCGCCCCTCGACCGCCTGCAGCAGCGACCGGTCGGCGAGCGCGTCCAGATCATCCAGCGTCCCGCCGCCGACCCGCTCCGCCGCCTCCGGCGCGATCGTCCCGGGGAACACCGCGAGCCTTTCCGCGAAGCCGCGCTCCCGCTCGTCCAGCAGGTCCCAGCTCCACGCGACGACCGCGCGCAGCGTGCGGTGCCGGGGCAGCGCCGTCCGGCTGCCGCCGGTGAGCAGCCGGAACCGCCCGTCGAGCCGCCGGACGAGCTGTTCGGACGTCATCGCGCGCAGCCGCGCCGCCGCCAGCTCGATCGCGAGCGGCAACCCGTCCAGCCGCCGGCAGATCTCCCCCGCCACCTCCGCGTCCGCGACGAACCCCGGCCGGACGGACGCCGCGCGCTCCGCGAACAACCGCACCGCCGCTGCCCCGTCCAGTGGCGGCACCGGGCACAGCGCCTCGCCGTCCAGCCCCAGCCGCTCCCGGCTCGTCGCCAGCACCCGCAGCCCCGGACACGTCCCGAGCAGCTCGCCGACCAGCGCCGCCGCCGCGTCCAGCACATGCTCGCAGCCTCTCGTTGTCCAGGTCGGCGCGGGCGCGGTCGCGTTCGGCCGTGGCGGCCGCGAGTTCGTCGGCGAGCCGCCGTAGTTCAGTCTGTGCTTCACCCAGCTGTGCGGTGGTGTCCTGGTGTGCTTGCCGGGTTTCGGCGGCGGCCTGCTCGGCGGCGTGGCGCAGGTGCTGCTCGGCCGCGGCGCGTTCTTCGGCGCTCTGGCGGGCCTGGGCGGCGCGGCCCGCTTCTTGCCAGGCGTGTCGGCGTCGCGCCGGGCCCGGTCGGCGTGGCGTTCGGCGTCGCCGACTTTCTCGTCGCGGTCGGCGGCCGCCGCCTGTGCCTTGGCGTTGGCCTGGTCGGCGCGTTCGTCGGCCCGGCGGGCGCGGGCGTCGGACTCGTTGGCGGCGCGGCGGGCCTCGGTGGCCTCACGCTGGGTGTCCTCGGCGCGTTTCAGCGCGTCGTGGACGGCGCCGTCGAGGGTCTGCCGCAGGGCGGCCGATCGTTCGGTGAGTGCCTGCACGAGCGGGTCGAGCAGCGCGGTTTCCTCGCGCAGGGTGCGCAGCGGCGCGTCCTGCTCGGCGTCGCGGCGGCGCAGCGCCGGTTGTGGGCGTTGCGGTGCTCGGAGCCGCAGAAGCGGGCGTCGCGGCGGGCACCGCGGGGGATGGGGCGCCCGCAGTGCTCGCAGGGACGGCCACCGGCCCGGCGGGTCGCCGCGGCGCGCGCGGCGACGGCGTCGGCCCAGGTCGTCCTCACCGACCGGCCCGTCGACGGGCTCACCGCCGGGGCCGCCGGATTCGCTTGCAGGTTCGGCGGCACGGTCGCCGGTGGCGCCGCCGACGGAGGGTGCCCGGTCGCCATCTTCGCCGGGTGGAGGGTCCGCCTGCGCGGCGGACGGGACCGCATCATCGTGATCAAGCTCCATGACTGGCACACTATCCGATCCGATTATACGAATACGCATTTCCGTTGCGATCGGATCGGATAATTTCCAAGCACCTTGATCTCACAGAATGCAAGTTCTGTGAGATACTGCGTTGATCATGGACTCCGGTAACACACCACCCCACGACCAGCCCATCGAGCCGCCTGCCGAGCTGCCGCCTGGGCCGTCCACGAGGGAGTCAGAGGAACCGGCGTCGGCCGCGTCGGTACCGGCGGTGCTACCGACGGCGCTGGTCCGGCCCGCCCCGGTGCCGGGTGCTGCAGCGTCGGCCGGCACCGCGGCGCCCGGTACCGGGGTGACGGCTCCCGGTTCGGTGGCGTGGGGGAGTGCGGCGTATACCGGACACGGCTCGGCCCGGGGCGTGCCCTCGGCCGAACGGGGCAACCGCGGCAGTGTGGGCCCCGCAGCCGCTCCGCCGCCGGCGCCGTTGCTGGTGTCGGTGGGGGAGATCCCCGGGCTGTCGCCCCGGCGGCGGCGCGGCGACGCCGGAGACCGGGACGGCGTTGGCCTCCAGCACCTCGTGAAGCTGCTCGGGCGCACCGGGCCACATCGAGTCGCTGTGCGGATAG
>NZ_MKJY01000287.1 GCF_001942465.1 Actinomadura sp. CNU-125 | reverse complement strand
GGCGCCGGGGCGGGCGCCGCCCGGGTGGCGAGCGCCTCCTCGATGCGGTCCACGACCGTCTCGATGAAGGCGTCGTCGTAGTCGGGGCCCAGTTCCCGCCGGGCGGCCAGCGCCGCGGCCAGGTCCTCGCGAGGCAGGCGTGGGGTGGTCATGGCCCAGTTATACGCTCGCCCCGCACGCCGGGGCGTCATCCGGAGGAGGTAACCTCCGGGTCCCCCGCAGGGGGCGGCCGTTCTCCGCGGGGGCGGCCCCCGGACGACGGCGCTACCCATCGGTAGACTGCCGCTTTCGCCGCCGAGACGCTCCGGAGGTCCCCCTTGAGAGTGCGGGCCCGAATGACCGCCCTGGCCGGGTGCGCGGCCGCCGCGCTCGTCCTCACCGGCTGCGGCGGCGACGGCGGGGACGGCGGTCACGCCGGGACGGACGCCGCCGGTTCGGCGCCGCCCACCACGACGGCGCCGCTGCCGCGAATCTCCCCGGCGGCGGTCAAGCCGCTCGTGGGGCGCTGGGTCGGCGAGGCGAAGGACTACTTCCAGTTCACCGCGGACGGCAGGGGCGTGTGGATGAAGGGCGAGCACGAGCTGTGGAGCGGGAGCGTGATCCCCGAAGGCGGGCGCGAGTTCCGGTTCTCCTGGAAGGGCGGCGATCCGAAGTCCGCCTCCTACTGGGGCGTCGCCCTTGGTGAGAAGGGGAACGAGCTGACGTTCGCCGGAACGAACCAGACGTACACGAAGGTCAAGGTCAAGGACAAGGGATGAGCGAGAGCACGGTGTCCGAGGTCGTGTCCGGGGAGACCCCGCCGGACGGGGCGTTCGCCTCGCCCGCGGACGCGGCCGCGAGGCTGGCGGGCGTCCGCTACCTCACCGACGAGGCGATCGCCACGACGGTCTTCCTCGCGCAGGCGCTCGGCAAGCCGCTGCTGGTCGAGGGCCCGGCGGGCGTCGGGAAGACCGAGCTGGCCAAGGCCGTCGCGGCCGCCACCGGGTCGGAACTGATCCGGCTGCAGTGCTACGAGGGGCTGGACGAGGCCCGCGCCCTCTACGAGTTCAACTACAAGAAGCAGCTCCTGGCCATCCAGGCCGCCCCCGAGGACCGGGCCTGGCAGGAGACCCACGACGACATCTTCTCCGAGGAGTTCCTCCTCGAACGACCGCTGCTGGCGGCGATCCGCCGCACCGGGCCGACCGTCCTGCTCATCGACGAGGCCGACAAGGCCGACGTCGAGGTCGAGGGGATGCTGCTGGAGGTCCTGTCGGACTTCCAGGTCACCATCCCCGAGCTCGGCACCGTCGAGGCCCTCCGCCGCCCGTTCGTGCTGATCACCTCGAACGCGGCGCGGGAGCTGTCGGAGGCGCTCAAGCGCCGCTGCCTCTACCTGCACCTCGACTACCCGGCCGCCGAACGGGAACGTGACATCGTCCTCGCGCAGGTCCCCGGCATCGAGGCGGAACTGGCCGAGCAGCTCGTCCGGACGGTCGGGACGCTGCGCGCCCTGGAGGTCAAGAAGGCCCCGTCGATCGCCGAGACCGTCGACTGGGCCCGCACCCTGCTCGCCCTCGGCCTGGACGAACTGGACGAGGCGGCCGTCGCGCGCACGCTCGGCGTCGTCCTCAAGCACGCGTCCGACCAGGAACGCGCCGCGAAGGAACTGGGGCTCGGCTGACATGGCGTCGCTGGTCGACCGGCACACCGGGTTCGTCGCGGCGCTGCGCGAGGCGGGGCTGCCGGTGTCGGTCGCCGAGGGCCTGGACGCGGTGCGCGCCATGCGGGCCGTCGACCTGCTCGACCGCGAGGCGCTGCGCGCCGCCTACGCCGCCACGCTCGTCAAGCGGCCCGCGCACCGGGTCGCGTTCGACCGGCTGTTCGACCTGTGGTTCCCCGCCGCGGTCGGGGACGGCGCGGGCGCACCGCCCGCCCGGCCCGCCCGCACGCGCGGCGCCGACGGCCGTCCCGTCCCGCCGCCGCTGGACCCGCAGGTGCGGCTGCGCCGCGAGGAGCTGGCGGACCTGCTGCTGACCGGCGACGACGCGGGCCTGCGGCAGTTCGCCCGGACGGCCGTCGCCGAGTACGGGCGGCCCGACGGGCAGGACGCGTGGTTCTCCTCCGGCGTCCTGCGCGCGCTGTCGCCCGGGACGCTCATGGCCCAGTTGCTGAACGCCGTCCTGCAGGGCCGGGAGCGCGGCGGAATGGCCGAGCGGATCGCGCGCCGCACCTTCACCGACCGCATCGCCCGCTTCGAGGACCTCGTCGCCGGGGAGGTGCGGCGCCGCATCGCCGAGGACACCGGCGTCGAGCGGACCGCCCGGCTGACCGTCCGGCCGCCGTTGGAACGCCTCGACTTCTCCAGCGCGGGCCGCACCGAACTGGACGCGCTGCGCCGCGAGGTGTATCCGCTCGCCCGGCGGCTCGCGACCCGGCTCGTGCAGAAGCAGCGGCGCGGCGACCGCGGCCGGCTCGACTTCCGCCGCACCGTCCGCGCGTCCCTGGGCAGCGGGGGAGTGCCGCTCACCACGCACTACCGGCCGCGCCGCCCGCACAAGCCGGAGCTGGTCGTGCTCTGCGACGCCAGCGACTCGGTGTCGGCGTTCGCGCACTTCACGCTGCTGCTGACGTTCGCGCTGCGCGAGCAGTTCACCAAGGTGCGGGCGTTCGCGTTCATCGACGCGACCGACGAGATCACCAAGTACTTCCAGCCGGGCGCCGACGTCGCCGACGCGATGACGCGGATGGCGCGGGAGGCCGACCTCGTCTGGATCACCGGACGCTCCAACTACGGGCACGCGATCAAGGTGTTCGCCGACCGGTACGGCGACGCGGTCGGACCGAAGACGTCGCTGCTGATCCTCGGCGACGCCCGCTCCAACTACGGGGAGCTGTCCCTGCCGATCCTGCGGGACCTGGCCGACCGCGCCCGCCACTCGTACTGGCTGAACCCCGAGCCGCGCCGCCTCTGGGACACCGGCGACTCCGCCGCGTCCCGCTACGGCGAGATCGTCGAGATGTACGAGTGCCGCAACCTCGTCCAGCTCGCCGCCTTCGCCGAGGAACTCGCCTAGCGTTCCCGGATGGCCAGCGCCAGCGCCGCGTACGCGAGCGCCGCGACGGCCGAGACGACCAGCGCGACGTTCGTCCCGTGCGCCAGCGCGGACGGGTCGTGCCCGGAGCCGGTCGCGACCGTCCCGACGATCGCGACGCCGACCGACGCGCCGATGTAGCGGGCGGTGTTGTTCGCGCCCGACCCCATGCTCGCGCGGTCCGCGGGCACGCTGTCGACGGCGAGCCGGGCGAGCATCGCGTTCGTCAGCCCGCTCGCGACGCCCGCGACGGCGAGGCCCGGCGCGAGGCGCCACCACGGCGCGTCCGGCGCGAACACCGCCATCGCCAGCTCGCTCACGCCCGCCAGCGCGAACCCGGCCGCCAGCAGCCGCCGGACGGCAGCCGGGCCGGGAGCCGGTGGGACTGCAGCGCGACGACGAACGACAGCCCGGACCAGATCGCCAGCACCAGCGCCGCCGTCAGCGGCGACACGCCCATGACCAGGCTCATCATCGTCGCCGAGTAGGTCATGACGCCGATGACCGTGAGGCCGGTGACCAGCGCGCCCGACACCGACAGCAGGAACACCGGACGCCGGAACAGCGCGAGATCGACCATCGGCTCGCGGCGCCGCGCCTCGATCGCGGCGAACGCGGCCAGCAGCACGGCCGCCGCGGCGAACAGCGCCAGGACGCCGGGCCGCGTCCAGCCGGTCCGGCCCCAGGTGATCGCCGCGACGAGCGCGCCCACGCCCAGGCTCATGGTGACCAGGCCGGGGACGTCCAGGCCGGCGCGCGGCCGCTCGGCGCGGGACTCCTCCAGCACGCGGGCGGCGACGGCGGCGAGCACGACCGAGGCGGCGACCGTCGCCCAATACCACAGCCGCCATCCGGAGGCGACGGTCAGCGCGGCGGCGGCGATCGGGCCGAGCGCGATGCCGAGGCCGACCATCGCGCCCCACGTGCCGGTGGCGCGGGCGCGGCGCGGGCCCGGCGGGAAGGACGCGGCGACGATGCCGAGGCCGGTGGCCAGCAGCGCGGCGGACGCGACGCCCTGCACGATCCGTCCGACGACGAAGGTGAGCGCGTCCGGTGCCAGGGCGCACGCGACGCTGGAGACCGCGAGGCCCGCCGCGCCGAGCACGAACACCCGCTTGCGCCCGTGGTCGTCGGCGAGGCTGCCGACCGCGAGCAGCGCCGCCGCCAGCCCGAGGCTGATCGAGCTCATCAGCCAGATCTGCGCGGTCGCCCCGGCGTGCAGGCCGCGGGCGGTGTCGGCGAGCGTCACCGGCGGGGGCGCAGTAGTTCATGAGCGCCAGCAGCGTGGCGGCAGCGGGCAGCGCGAGCGCGCCGGAGGGGCCCCGCCCGCGGCGCTCGTCCGCCGATGGTGTCGCCAGGGTCGTCATGCGCACTCCCGCGAATGGTTCGGTCAATGAACCCGGCGACCGTAACACGGATCGGTTCGGTCATTGAACCTCGGCTGGGATAGTGTGGGCGCATGGCACTCGGCAAGGACTACGCGGCACAGGACTGCTCGCTGGCCCGCGCGCTGGAGGTCGTGGGGGAGCGCTGGACGCTGCTGATCGTCCGGGACGCCATGTACGGCGTCCGGCGGTTCAGCGACTTCCTCGTCCATCTGGACATCCCGCGCGCGGTGCTGTCGGCGCGGCTGCAGTCCCTCGTCGAGGCGGGCGTCCTCGCCAAGGACGGCCACGACTACGTCCTCACCGGCCGGGGCCGCGACCTGTGGCCCGTCGTGCACGGCCTCGCCCGCTGGAGCGAGGAGCACCTGTCCGCCGAACCGTGCCGCCTGTTCGTCCACGTCACCTGCGGCGCCCGCGTGCGGCCCGACGGCGCGTGCCCGTCCTGCGGCGCGGTCGTCGCGATGGAGGACCTGGAGATCCACGCCGGGCCGGGCGTCCGGCACCGCGACGACCCCGTCAGCCAGGTGCTGCGGTCCCCGCACCGGCTCCTGGAGCCCATCCGGACCTGACGTCCGGACGGCTCAGGCGCCGAGGGCCCGCGCGATGAGCTCGGCGACCGCGTCCGGGTCGAGGTGCTGCCCGGTGACGCTCGCCAGGTTCTCCTGGTAGATCAGCACCGCCGTGAACGTCGCCGCCGCCACCTCCAGCCGCGCCTGTCGCCGCGCGCGCCGGGCAGCGCCAGCTCCAGCGCGTGCCGCGCCCGCAGGAACACCTCGCCGTTCAGCCGCCCGAGCCGCTCCCGGACGGACGTGTGCGTGTCGGCCTCACGGAACAGGATCCGGCGCATCGCGGGCGACGCCCGCAGCGGCAGTCGGCGGGCGAGCGTCGACAGGGTGCCGGCCGCGTCGCCCGGCACCGCGCCGTCCAGCCCGCCGCCCGCCGACGCGTCCAGCTCCTCGACGAACGTGCGCTCGTCGATCAGCGCCACCAGGACGTCCATCTTCTGCGGGAAGTAGTGGAAGACGAGGCCCTTGGGGACCTTCGCCCGGCGCGCGATGCGGGCCGTCGAGGTGGCCTCGTAACCGCGCTCGGCGAACAGCGCCTCGGCCGCGTCCAGGATCCGGGTGCGCGACGAGCGCTCCTCCGGACCGTCCGGCACGGGTTCGTGGTCGGGCTCGTGCTTCCCGGACGTCCGCGTTCTCATCGGCGCTCCCCCCACATGCCGGACGCCCCGGACGCCGCGCGGGCGTCCGGGACCGCATCGGGTACGGATCAGGTCGCGGCGGGCGTCCGGCCGCGGGCCTGGGTGGCTCCCCACACGCCGACGATAGTCGCGACGGCGCCGACGATCCATGCCGTCCAGGCCGCCGCGTCGCCGCCGGTGAAGCCGAACGCCCACGGCGACACGAAGATCAGCAGGGCGAACGCGGTCGACGTCCACGCCGTCGGGCCGGGCGCGCCGAGCAGCGCGTACAGTCCGGCGAGCGCGAGCAGGGCGCCGAGCACCATGAGCGGCTGCTCGCCCGCGTCGTCGCCCCACAGCTTCGGGGCCAGCAGCGCGACGAGACCGGCCACGAAGGCCACCCCGTCCTGCCACGCGAACTTGTCCATATGCCACCTCCGGGGGGTCGTGCTCCAACAGGTTCCGGTACCGGAGAACGTCCCCTGATTGACCGACCGGTCAACCTGACCGAAAGGATGGACCAATCCCTCTTTAGGGTGACAAAGGCGGTACCGACGGGAACGCCGGGCGTGACCGGCTACCCTCCACGCCCATGGAGACCAACCCGGGAAAGCCGGACGAGGCCGCAGAGCCCGACGGGCACGCGGCCCCGGCATCCGCCGGGGAGGCGGACGAGGCGCCCGGCACGGCGCCGCCCACGGACGCGGAGCCGCGTGCAGACGGGCGGCCGGACACGGACGTGCGGGTGGACGCGGAGCCGGCCGAGGAGGGACGTACGGAGGGCGGCACGGACGCGGAGGCGGACGCGCATACGGGTGTGGAGCCGGGTGCGGGCGTGCGGGTGGACGCGGAGCCGGCCGAGGAGGGACGTACGGAGGGCGGCACGGACGCGGTCGTGGACGCGCATACGGACGCGCATACGGACGCGCATACGG
>NZ_MKJY01000286.1 GCF_001942465.1 Actinomadura sp. CNU-125 | reverse complement strand
TGCCGAGCCGCTGGAACGGCATGAACAGCCGCTCCAGCGCGTCCGGCGGGACGACCGGACCGGTGTTCTCCACGGTCAGGACGGGGCGGCCCCCGACCGTCCCGGTGGTGACCGACACCCGGCCGTCCGGGACGTTGTGCCGGATCGCGTTGTCGACGAGGTTGGTCACCAGGCGTTCGGCGAGGCCCGCGTCGCCCGCGGCGACCGCCGTGCCGAGCGAGGCGTCCAGCGTCACGCCCCGGTCCGCGGCCTCCGCGCGCGGGACCGGACGATCTGCTCGGTCAGCGGGCCGAGATCGACCGGCACCCGGCGCTCGATGCCGGCCTGCCCGCGTGCCAGCGTGAGCAGCGCGGCGACCAGCCGCTCCTGGTCCCGGCCCGCGGCGATGACCCGCAGGTGGGCGTCCCGCAGCGACTCCACCGTCGCGTCGGGGTCGGCCAGCGCCACCTGCGACAGCGTCCGCTGCCGCGCCATCGGGGTGCGCAGCTCGTGCGACGCGTTGGCGACGAACCGGCGCTGCGCCTCGAACGCCCCCTCCAGCCGGGCGAGCAGCTCGTCGATGGTGTCGCCGAGGTCCTTCAGCTCGTCGGTGGGCCCCGGCAGCGCCAGCCGCTCGTGCAGGTTCGTGGCCGATATCTCGCGGGTCGCCGCCGTGATGACGCGCAGCCGCCGCAGGATCCGGCCCGCGACGACCCAGCCCAGCCCGATCGACGCCAGCGACATGATCCCCAGCGCGATGCCCGACTGGACCAGCTGCGTCCGCCGCTGCTCCTGCTTCTGGTGCCGGGCCAGCGCGGCGATCTGCCCGTCGTCGATCTCGTTCGGCGGCGTCAGCCCCCGGCCGCCCGCGTCGCTGTCGTCCCGCTGCGCCGGGCCCTGTTTCCGCGGCGGGTCCCGCATTTCCTTGATCGACGTCGTGATGCCGTCCTCGCCCTGGTAGAAGTACACGCCCTGGGTGGCGCGGTCCACCAGAAAGAATGTGATGCCGAGGGTGACCGCACCGGACAACAGGAAAAGGCCGCCGTAGAGCAGCGTGAGCCGGAGCCGGACGGTGTTGCCGGGGATTCGGGCGCGCATGGCCGCCCCTCAGATCCGGTAGCCGGATTTGGCGACGGTTTCGATGACCGGCGGATCGCCGAGCTTGGCGCGCAGCCGGCTGATCGTCACCTTGACCGTTTTGGTGAACGGGTCGGCGGACTCGTCCCAGACCTTCTCCAGCAGTTCCTCCGCGGACACCGCCCGGCCATTCGCGGCGAGCAGCAGTTCCAGCACGCCGAACTCCTTCGGGGCGAGGTCGAGCGTGCGGCCGTCCCGCCGCGCCCGCCGCTGCGCCACGTCCAGCTCGATGTCGCCGTGCCGCAGCACCGGCGGCACCGCCGGGTGCGCCCGCCGCGCCAGCGCGCCGATCCGCGCCATCAGGACCGGGAAGTCGAACGGTTTCGGCAGGTAGTCGTCCGCGCCCAGGTTGAGCCCGTCGACCAGGTCGTCGCTGGTGGCCGCCGCGGTGAGCATCAGCACCCGGCTGCCGCGGCCCGCCGACACCAGATGCGCGCAGACGTCGTCGCCGTGCACGCCGGGCAGGTCCCGGTCGAGCACGATGACGTCGTAGTCGTTGACCATCGCGCGTTCCAGCCCGGACGACCCGTCGAGCGCGACGTCGACGGCCATCCGCGCCCGGCGCAGCCCGACCGCGACCGTCTCGGCCATTTCCGCGTCGTCCTCGATGACCAGGATCCGCACCGTCACGCCACCCCCGGAAAGATCATTGTGCCTGGACGCCCGGACGGTCCGCGCCGGACGCGCGCGCCCGCACGCGCGCGAATCGCCATGCTAACCGAGGGCCGGTTTCGGCGAGGTTTCGATCACCCGCCCGACCGGAGACCGCGGCCGAGGTCGTCCAGGCGAAATCGGTCATATCGCCGCGCCGCCCGATCGGATTCCCGTCGCGCCCGCAGCCGCCGCCTCCCGAACGCGCGAAGTCCGGAGAAATTGCGCGGCCGCCGATACCGTCCCGAAACCGCCGCCCGAGTAGAACCACATTGACAACGGAAAAGGCATCCGCCGAAGGAGAAGCAATGCGCGGCACCGAATATCGAACCTGGCCGGACCGCTCCGGCCGCGCCGCCGTTCGCAGCGGCCCGGCCCGCGACGGGGAGGAGGCATGAGCGTGACGTCCGAAACCGTGCCCAGCGAAGAGGCCGCGGAAGGCCCGGGCACCCCGCGCAAGCGCCGCCGGCGCCGCACGCTGCTGTCGGTCCTGGTGCTCGGCGTCGCCGGTGCCGTCGTCGCCGTCGTCCTCGTCGACCCGTTCGGCGACGAGGCCCCCGCGAGCACCCGCAACGCGGCGCCCACCGGCAGCGCGACCATCAAGCAGGGCCAGGTCTCCGCCCGCATCTCGGTCAGCGGCACGCTGACCTACGCGGGCGGCTACGAGGCCGTGAACCAGGCGAGCGGCGTCTTCACCGACCTGCCCGGCACCGGCAAGGTCTACAAGGCGGGCAAAACCCTGTACCGGGTGGACACCAAGCCCGTCGTGTTCCTGAAGGGCTCCATCCCCGTCTACCGCGACCTGGAGTGGGGCGACCAGGGCCGGGACGTGCGGCAGCTGAACTCCGCGCTCGTCTCCCTCGGATACGGCAGCGGCCTCGACGCCGACTCCAAGTACTTCGGCTACGCCACCTACCTCGCCATGCTGCGGCTGGAGGACGACCGGGGCCTGAAGGAGGACGGGAAGATGTCCAAGAGCGAGGTCGTCTACCTTCCCGCCGACGAGGTCCGGGTCACGAAGCTGAACGTCGCCTCGGGCGGCGGCGGCACCGCCGTGCTGGAGGCCAGCTCGCTGCGCCGGCACGTCTCGGTGGAGCTCGACGCCGCCTACCAGTCGCAGGTCAAGGAGGGCGACAAGGTCACGATCACGCTGCCGAACCTGAAGACGACCGGCGGCGAGGTCGTCTCGGTCGGCAAGGTCGCCACCTCCGACGACGACGAGGAGGGCGGCGCGAAGATCAAGGTGGGCATCCGGCCGGACGACCCCGAGGCCACCGGCAGCCTGGACCGGGCGCCGGTGCAGGTGTCGATCGTCACCGACAGCGCCGACGGCGTCCTGTACGTCCCGGTGACCGCGCTGCTGGCGCTGCTCGACGGCGGCTACGGCGTCGAGATCGTCGCGGCGGACGGCACCCGGCAGCTCGTCCAGGTGGAGCTCGGCATGTTCGACCAGAACAGCGGGACCGTCGAGATCACCGGGCAGGGCCTCAAGGCCGGCCAGCGCGTCGTGGTGCCGGCGTCATGAGCGGGCCGCACGCCGGCGCGGGCGACACCGCGCTCCTGACCGGACCCCGCTCGGGCGGCGAGACGCCCGTCCTCGAACTCGACGCCGTCACCCGCCTGTACCCGGGCGCGTCGCCCGTCGCGGCGCTCGCCGGGGTCAGCTTCACCGTGAACCGCGGCGAGCTCGTCGCGATCGTCGGCCCGTCCGGGTCCGGCAAGTCCACGCTGCTGAACGTGATGGGGACGCTCGACCGCCCCACGTCCGGCGTCATGCGCATCACCGGCACCGACGTCGCCCGGATGAGCGACCGCGACCTCGCGGCGCTGCGCGCCACCCAGATCGGGTTCGTGTTCCAGCAGTTCTTCCTCGCCGACCACACCACCGCGCTGGAGAACGTCGCCGACGGGCTCCTGTACGCGGGCGTCGGCCGCGCGGCGCGCCGCAAGGCCGCCGCGGAGGCCCTCGACCGGGTCGGGCTGGCGCACCGCGCCGGGTTCCTGCCGTCCAAGATGTCGGGCGGCGAGCGGCAGCGCGTCGCCATCGCCCGCGCGCTCATCGGCAACCCCGCGATCGTCCTCGCCGACGAGCCCACCGGCAACCTCGACAGCGTCAACGGCGCCGCGATCCTGTCGTTGCTGACCGACCTGCACCGGCAGGGCGCCACCATCATGGTGATCACCCACGACCGGGAGATGGCCGCGCGGCTGCCCCGCCGGATCGAGGTGCTGGACGGCAAGATCGTCGCCGACAGCGGGGCACCGGGGGAGGCGCGGCGGCCATGACCACGACCACCACACCCGGTCGGCTGGCGCCCGCCGACCTGGCGCGCACCGCCAGCGTCGGGCTGCGCACCCGGCGGCTGCGCGCCGGCCTGTCCGCGCTCGGCATCGCGATCGGCGTCGCGTCCATCGTCGCCGTCCTCGGCCTGTCCGCCTCGTCGCAGGCCGGGCTGCTCGCCGAGATCGACCGGCTCGGCACCAACATGCTGACGGTCAGCCCCGGCGTCGACATCGAGGGCAACGAGGTGAAGCTGCCCATGACGTCGCCCGAGATGGTCGCCCGGATCGGGCCCGTCCAGCGGGTGCAGACGACCGGCAAGACCGACGCGAAGGTGTACCGCAGCCCGCTCGTCCCGGAGATCAACTCCAACGGGCTCACCGTCCAGGCGACGAGCCTCGACCTGCCCGAGACCGTCCGCACCCGCGTCGCCGAGGGCGTGTTCCTCAACGAGCCACCGCGACGCAGCCGACCGCGGTGCTCGGCTACGACGCCGCCCGGCGGCTCGGCTTCGACCGGATCCGCCCCGGGCAGCGGATCTGGCTCGGCGAGCAGTGGTTCTACGTCGCCGGGATCCTCGCCAAGGCCGACCTCGCCCCGGAGATCGACGCGTCCGTCCTGATCGGCTACCCGGCCGCCCAGAAGTTCCTCCGCCACGACGGGCACCCCACCACCATCTACGTCCGCTCCGACACCGAGCAGGTGAACGCGGTCCATTCCGTGCTCGCCCGCACCGTCAACCCGGTCAGCCCCGGGGACGTCACGGTCAGCAACCCGTCCGACGCGCTCGTCGCCCGCGCCGCCGCCGAGTCGGCGCTGAACGGGCTGTTCCTCGGCCTCGGCGCGGTCGCGCTGCTGGTCGGCGGCGTCGGCGTCGCCAACACCATGATCATCTCGGTGCTGGAACGCAGATCCGAGATCGGGCTGCGCCGGGCCCTCGGCGCCACCCGCGGCCACATCCGCGTCCAGTTCTTCTCGGAGGCGGTGCTGCTCGCCGGGATCGGCGGTGCCGTGGGCGTGTTCTGCGGGGTCATGGCCACGGCCGTCTACGCGTCCATCAAGGGATGGGCGGTGGTGCTGCCACCCGAGGCGTGGGCGGGCGGTGTCGGCGCTGCGGTCGCGATCGGCGCGATCGCCGGGCTGCTCCCCGCGATCCGCGCCGCCCGGATGCAGCCCACCGAGGCGCTGCGCACCTCATGACCCGGCCGCCCGCGACCCCGCATCTCGTTCTCAGCGAAATCCGCCGCGCACCCCGCGCGAGGCGAAGGGACGGCCAATGCCGATCAGCGTCGTGAACGGTATCCACCTCAGCTACGAGGAACACGGGACGGGCGACCCGGTGGTGCTCATCGCGGGCACCGGGGCCCTCGGCCGGGTCTGGCGCGCCCACCAGGTGCCCGCCCTCAACCGGGCCGGGTTCCGGGCGATCACACTGGACAACCGGGGCGTCCCGCCGTCGGACGTCTGCGCGGACGGCTTCACCCTCGCGGACATGGTCGCCGACGTCGCCGGGCTCGTCGAGCACCTCGGCGCCGCGCCGTGCCGGATCGTCGGCGCGTCGATGGGGGCGATCATCGCGCAGGAGCTCGCGCTCGCCCGTCCCGACCTCGTCGCGCAGGCGGTGCTGATGGCCACCCGCGGACGCACCGACGCGCTGAGCGGCGCGGTCGCCGACGCCGAGCTGGAACTGTTCGACTCCGGGACCAAGCTGCCCCCGCGCTACGAGGCGGTGTTCCAGGTGCTGCGCGGGTTCTCCCGCCGCACCCTGCGCGACGAGCACGCCGTCCGCGACTGGCTGGACCTGTTCGAGCTGTCCCCGCTCAGCGCGTCCCTCAGCCGTTCGCAGCTCGCGGTCGACCACCTGCCGGACCGGCTGGACGACTACCGTCGCATCGACGCCGAGTGCCTGGTCCTCGGGTTCACCGACGACCTGGTGACGCCCCCGCACCTGGGCCGCGAGGTCGCCGACCGCATCCCGCGCGGCTCCTACCGGGAGATTCCCGGCTGCGGGCACCACGGTCACCTGGAGGACCCCGTGGCGGTCAACGCCGCGATCATCGAGTTCTTCGGCCCCCGCTGACCGCCCCCGGCCGCCGGTGT
This sequence comes from Actinomadura sp. CNU-125, assembly GCF_001942465.1. GTDB lineage: Bacteria > Actinomycetota > Actinomycetes > Streptosporangiales > Streptosporangiaceae > Spirillospora. Next base: position 445 of record NZ_MKJY01000286.1, on the reverse strand, counting down.
GCGCGCCCTTCCCCCCGTCGGGCGCGCACACCGGTGTTTCGCTGTCAGCCCGCGGTCAGGTCGTAGAGGGTGGTGCCTCCGATCTCGGTCGCGCTGTAGTTGGCGGCTACCCACTCGCTGATCTCCTGCGCGGCGTCGCTGCCGCTCGCGCCGCCGCGCATCCCGCCGAACCCGCCGCCGCCGACGAAGTAGTGGATCTTCCCCTGGCGGACGAGCTCCTGGAACTCCGCGAGGGTCGGGGCAGGGTCGGTGCCGTTGAACCCGCCGATCGCCATGACCGGCTCGCCGGTCGCCAGCTGGTGACCGGCGGCGGTGTTGGACCCGACCGCCGCCGCGACCCACGTGTAGGAGGCGGCGTCGGCCGTGAGGGCCGCGACGACCTCGGCCGCCGGGCATCGCGGCGTCCAGCAGCCCGCCCGGGCCGCCGCCGCGCCCGCCCCCGGGA
>NZ_MKJY01000285.1 GCF_001942465.1 Actinomadura sp. CNU-125 | reverse complement strand
CCGCCGCGCTCTCGTCGCCGCGCTCGGCGCCGCCGCGCTCGTCGCCGCCGCGCTCGTCCCCGCCGTCGGAAACGGGACGGGCCGCCTCGTCCGCGTTCGCGGCGGACGCGCGGCCTCGTCGAGATCGCGGGACGTCAGGAGACCGCCCCGCACACGATCGCGGCCACGGCCAGGTCGGCGGCGGCGACGACCCACCCGGCCGGGTGGATCTGCTCGCCGCCGACCAGGATCGCGCCGAGCTTGCCGGGGGTCAGCACGTCGATCGCGTAGAAGGCGATGATCATGATGATGATGCCGAGGACGCCGTAGACGGCGGTGCCGATCAGCCCGTCGCCCAGATCGTTCTCGCTGGTGACGATCGCGGTGGTGACGATCGCGCCGACGCCGAGGAGCTTGACCGCGAGGAGCAGTGCGGCGCCCCGGTTGCCCTCCGTCCAGATCTGGTGGCCGAGCCGTCCCGGGGTCGTCACCTCGACGACCAGGTAGCCGAGCACCATCAGGGCCAGGCCGAGCGCGCCGTAGGCGAGGGTGGCGCCGCCGTCGTGCAGGATGTCGTTCATCGCTTGCTCCTCACTTGCCCGACCCGGGCCCGCCGCCGCGGAACGACGCGGATCCTCTGCTGTTCCAGCCGTTGCTGCCCGGCGTGCTCCAGTGCCCGCCGACATGGGTGTGGTAGCGGCTGTAGCCGCGGCTCGCGGAGTCGACGGTGATGCGGCTGCCCGCGCCGTACGGGAGGACGGCCACGACGTGCTTGGGGTAGCGCAGGAAGACGCCGCCCCGGTTGCCGAGGGTCGTCATGTCGTTCACCCGGTCGATCGGCTTGAGTTCCTTGCGGATCTCCCCGGCGACCGCCGCCGGCTTCTTCGGCGACCGGTAGGTGTCGGACGAGACCCGCTTGTACTTGTCCGCGATCCACTTCTCGGGGGATTTGTCTCTCGTGACGACCGCGATGAGCACGATCACGGCCACGATGGAGACCGACACCGCGCCGATCGTCCAGTATTTCCTGTTCATGGTCTCACCAGCCGGCTCCGCGTCATCACGATCTCCCGGGTCTGCGGGTAGGCGTGCCAGGTCCGCCACTGCATGCCGGTCTCCTCTGCCGTCTCCTCCAGTGCGAGGGCGGTGACGGCGTGCCGCGCCCCGGGGAAGGCCCCGATCAGCGCGTCGCCGCGGTCCGCCAGCCGCGCGCACACCGCCTCGACGGCCCGGCCGAAGGCGGCGTCGTCGTCGTGCCGGGCGGTCGTCGCGGTGAATTCGTACGCCCATCCGGGCAAAGTGGTGCTCGTGCGTCCGGGCAGCGGCTCGGCGGGGCCGTCCAGGCAGGCGACGGTCTCGCTGAGCGGTCCCGCGATGACCTGGTGGGACGCGCCGAGGAGGCGGAACTGGACGGTCAGCTCACCGCGCCGGACGGGCAGCACGGCGAGCGCGTCGAGCGGGGGCAGGCCGAGCGCGAACGACAGGCCGTCGGCGCTCGCGTCGGCGTAGGGGGTGTCGAGGGTGGTGAGCACGGATCAGCCGCCGCCGGGGTAGATCGTGAGGGCGCCGGTGGGGACGCGTTCGCCGAGCCCGGCCTCCCACTGGCCGCCGCCGTACTGCTCGAACGACAGGTAGCGGCCCTTGGGGGCGGTGTAGTCGGCGTACTCGACGCGGCCCTTCACGCCGAGGCCGGTGGTGCCCTCGCTGTCGTAGTCGGCGGTGCCGTGCTCCTCGCGGCGGTACTCGACGCCGTCCAGGGTGATCGTCTTCTTGCTGGGCGACATGTCGCCCATTTCGGTTTCGGTCCACCAGACGACTTCGAGGTCGGGGTCCTCCTCGACCGACACCCACACCTTCACGCCTTCGATCTGGTCGGCGTCCAGCAGGTGCTCGGCCCAGGTGTAGCCGCCCTCGCGCATCCGCAGCGAGCCGCGCACGAAGTAGCGGACGCCGAGGTACTCGATCATGTCCCCGGCCTTGATGGTCCGCGGGTCGCCCCCCGCCTCGTCCTCAGCGGCGAACGGGTCGCGGGGCACGGCCTCCGGTTCCGCCGTCCCGGCGCCCGCGCCGGACCGGCGCCGCACCAGGACGACGATCAGCGCCACCAGGGCGACCAGGATCAGCGCCAGAAGGACCACTATCGCGGTCTCGCCCACGGTTCCTCCGTCCCACGACGATCGGGCAGGACACGGGGGCTTCCCGTGTCGGCGACGTGCGGGATCCTACCGACTGTGGCCCCGCACGCCCATACCGCAATCAGACGCGACAAAATAACAATCGGTTTCGTCCGTTAATAGATGGTGTGCCCGATGCCGCCGGACGCCGCACGCGCGCCGCGCCCGGGGATCGTTCAGAGCCGCTCGACGGCCGCCGCCACGCGCTCGTCGGTGGCGGTGAACGCGACCCGGACGTGCCGGGCGCCGCCCGTCCCGTAGAAGTCGCCCGGGCCGACGCTGATCCCGAGGTCCGCCAGGTGCGCGACGGTGTCCCAGCACGGTTCGTCCCGCGTCGCCCACAGGTACAGGGACGCCTCGGAGTGGTCGATCCGGAACCCGTGGCCCTCGAACGCGGCGCGCAGCGCGGCGCGGCGCCGCGCGTACCGGGCGCGCTGCTCCTCGACGTGCGCGTCGTCGTCGAACGCGACCGTCATCGCGGCCTGGACGGGCGCCGGGACGATCATCCCGGCGTGCTTGCGGACCTCCAGCAGCCGCTTCACCAGGGCGAGGTCACCGGTGACGAATCCGGCGCGGTAGCCCGCGAGGTTCGAGCGCTTCGACAGCGAGTTGACGGCGAGCAGCCCCTCGTGGGAGCCGTCGCACACGTCCGGGTGCAGGATCGACACCGGCGGGTTGGCGTCGTCCCAGCCGAACTCCAGGTAGCACTCGTCGCTGACGACGATCGCGCCCCGGCCGCGCGCCCACGCGACGACCTTGCGCAGGTGCTCGGCGGGCAGCACCTTCCCGGTCGGGTTCGACGGCGAGTTCACCCAGACGATCTTGGGCGTGACGGGCCCGAGGGCCAGCAGCCCGTCGGTCGCGACGCGCTCCGCGCCGCACAGCCGCGCGCCCACGTCGTACGTCGGGTAGGCCAGCTCGGGGAAGACGACGGTGTCGCCGGGGCCGGTGCCGAGCAGCGTCGGCAGCCACGCCACCAGCTCCTTCGTCCCGATCACCGGCAGGACGGCGTCCGGATCGGCGCCCGTCGCCCCCGCGCGGCGCGCAGCCAGCCCGCGACGGACTCGCGCAGCGCGGGCGTCCCGTACGTCTGCGGGTAGCCGGGCGCGTCGGCGGCGGCCGCGAGGGCCTCCCGGATCGGCTCGGGGGTGGGGTCCACGGGCGTCCCGACCGACAGGTCGACGATGCCGCCGGGATGCGCGGCGGCGCGCTCCTTGTACGGCGCGAGCCGATCCCACGGGAAGTCCGGCAGCGTGAACACCTGCACCCCTCTCAAACGGACGTGCGGCGCCCCGGCCCCGGCCGGCGGACCCGGGGGGACGGTGCGCCGCACGCGCACGAACGGCCGCGTCGTACCGATCGTTCTCGGTCGACCTCAGCCGCTCTCGGTCGTTATCGGTCCCGCGTCAGTCTTCCTGGCTCTGCGGCGGCAGCGCGGCCACGATCGGGTGGTCCTTGTCGATCTTGCCGACCTTGGACGCGCCGCCGGGGGAACCGAGGTCGTCGAAGAACTCCACGTTGACCTTGTAGAAGTCCTTCCACTGCTCGGGACGTCGTCCTCGTAGTAGATGGCCTCCACCGGGCAGACCGGCTCGCACGCACCGCAGTCGACGCACTCGTCCGGGTGGATGTAGAGCTGGCGCTTCCCCTCGTAGATGCAGTCGACCGGGCACTCCTCGATGCATGCCTTGTCGAGCAGATCCACGCAGGGCTGCGCGATGACGTAGGTCACGTCAGTGACTCCTCTCGGATTTCGGCCCCGCCGCACGTGCACGGCTCACCGCAAGCTGCCTGTGAATAGTATGGCCACGACCGCGCAGCCGATTCGACACGGGGGTCCCACATGGCCGGCCGCTTCGCCGCGCGCATGGTGGTCTCCATCAGCGACGCGGACGTGGGACAGCGGATCTCGCTGCGCCGTCGTCTGCCAACGGGAGAGTACAGCGACGTGGTCGGCGTACTCGAATCGTGGTCCAACAAGGTTCTCGCGGTGCGCCGCAGGAACGGTGAACTCGCCGAGGTCGACGAGGACGCGATGGTCGCGGCCAAGGTCGTCCCGCCCCGGCCGCCGCCGCGCCGCCGCCCCCGCGAGACGTCCTGACGGGCGGTTCCGGCGCTCAGCCGCCGACCGCGCCCGCCACTCCCGCGGCCAAGGGGATCAGCAGCAGCACCCACAGCACTATGCGGGCCGCCCGGACGCCGCCGCCGCTCACCACCACCCGGCGGTCGGGGCCCGCGAGCGCCCGCATCGTTTCGAGCGCGTCGTCGAAGCGCGGGTCCCGGCCGAGGAGCCCCTCGCGCGGCGCGGCGAGATGGAACCGCTTGCCGCCGGCGAGCCGCACGACCGTGATCCGTCCGAAGAGGGTGGCCGTCACCGTCAGGCTCTGGACGTCGCGCCACGCGAACGTCCTGGTCCGCAGCATCAGCCGGTTGCGCAGCCCGTCCGCGTCGGCGTCGGTGCGGCCGCGCAGCAGCTTGAGGACGTGCGCGACGACGAAGACCGCCACCCACACGAAGTAGGTGCCGAAGAACACCAGGACCACGCGGTCGGCCTGGAGCACCCCGACCCCGGCGAGCAGCCACACCGGGACGATCCACAGCAGCGGCCGCCGGGACGGGCGCAGCGACAGCGGCCGCGCGGACGCGGACGGCTCGGCGTCCGCGGGGACGGACGCGCGCGCACGGACGAGTTCCGCGATGTCGTCGAACCCCAGTCCGTCCGGGGCCGTGCCGTCGTCACGGACGGCCGCCAGCGTCACGTTCCGGCCGCCGTCCCGGACGAGCGTGATCACGCGGGGCGCGGTGTCGGTGCCGCTGACGCCCCGGACGTCGTCCCAGGCGACGAACTTCTCGGCGAACAGGGCACGGTTGCGGACGCCGTCCGGTCCGATCTCCGTGCGCGCGCGCCAGACGCCCACCACGACCATGAACCCGAGCACGATGAGCGGAGCGCCCACGACGCCGAGCACGATCGTCAGGAAGAGGCCCCCGTCCTCGTCGGCGGCGGACACCCCGACGACGGCGAAGACGACGCCGACGAACGCCGCGACGGCGCCCGGCGCCCAGGCCGACCGCCGCTCCAGCCGCCGCACGATCACGGGCGTCGGCTCGGGCGGGGCCGACGGTGACTCGGTGTCGCGATCGGCGGGCGATGATTCCACGGCGAACTCCGTTCCGGTCGGTTCCAACCGAACTGGAGACGCCGCGAAGCCGCGCCCGGTTCACCGTCCGGGAGTGACCTGCGGCCCCGCCGGGGAACCGGACGGCGGCGGCTGCGCCGTGACGGGCGTCGACTCGATCTCGCGCTCGGTGTAGACCTCGCCCGCCTTGAGGCGCCGCCCACCGAACAGCTCCGAGACGGTCACGAGCGTGAACCCCTGCTTCTGCAGGCCGGTCACGATCTTCGGCATCGCCTGGACGGTCGTCGCGTGGACGTCGTGGTAGAGGACGATGTCGCCGCGCCCGGAGTCGCGTAGGCCGATCTTCACGTTGCGGGCGACGTCGTCGCGCCGCCAGTCCTGCGGGTCGACGCTCCAGAGGATCACCGGCATCCCGACGGTCTCGATGACCTGCTCGTTGATCCCCCGGTACGGGGGCCGCATCATCGCGGGCACCACCCCGGCCGCGTCCTTCACCGCCCGCTGCGTCCGCTCGATCTGCGACCGGATCTCGCCGGGCGACAGCGTCGTCAGGTTCGGGTGGTTCCAGGTGTGGTTGCCGATCTCGTGGCCCTCCGCGACCATCCGCCGGACCACGGCGGGATGCTCGGGCACGTGCAGGCCCTGCACGAAGAACGTGGCGCGCGCCCCGGCGCGGCGCAGCGTGTCGAGCAGTTCCGGCGTGTGCGGGCCGGGCCCGTCGTCGAACGTCAGCGCGACGCACCTGACCTTCGCGCAGTCGATCTCGCGGGGCGCCGGACGCGCCGACCGCGAGGTCTTCGGAGCCGAGCCGTCCCGCAGGGCCGCGTTCCGTCCGGCCTGCTCGGCCCGCGGCCGCTCCGCTCCCCCGCATCCCGCGAGGAGGAGCAGCCCGGCGGCGAAAATGGCGACATTCCGTTTCCGCACCACGAACCCCCGATCGTGTTGCTTCGCCCGGCTACTACCCTTCGCGACGGACTCGACACACACCGGATACGCGAACCTCGCCGGGACGGAAGCCGGGCCGGGGGTCAGCCGGGATCGACGTACGCGGGGCACCCGCACGGGGTGCCCGGATCCCACCGGCGCTCGTCGGTCCACCCGGTGACCTGGTCGTCGTCGCGGTGCACGCGCTCGAAGCGCCAGCCCGCCCGGCTCCAGGTGCATCCGCCGCGCGGCCCGGAGTCGTGGTGGACGAGCGAATGCCCGCACGCCAGGCATCCGGACGAGCGCGGCCTGGACGCCGACGCCGACGACGCCCGCCGCGCGTCCCGGTCACGGGGAGGGGGCAAGGGATGCGGACGGG
>NZ_MKJY01000284.1 GCF_001942465.1 Actinomadura sp. CNU-125 | reverse complement strand
GAACCTGGTGTTCTCGATCGTCACCGAGCACCTGGGGTTCTGCGTGTGGCTGCTGTGGAGCATCGCGGTGCTGCACATGGCGGGCAACGGGGTGTCCCTGTCGGTCGGGCAGGTGCTCTGGCTGACGACGCTGCCGAACCTGGTCGGGGCGGCGCTGCGGATCCCCTACACGTTCGCGCCCGCGCGGTTCGGCGGGCGGAACTGGACGGTCGTCAGCGCGTTGCTGCTGCTGATCCCGTGCGGGCTGTTCGTGTTCGCGGTCGCGAACCCGGGCCTGCCGTTCTGGGCGCTGCTGCTGATCGCCGCGACGACCGGGCTGGGCGGCGGGAACTTCGCGTCCTCGATGTCGAACATCGCGCACTTCTACCCGGCCGACCGGCAGGGGCTCCCGCTGGGCCTGAACGCGGCGGGCGGCAACGTGGGGGTGAGCGTGACGCAGCTGACGATGCCGCCGCTGATCGCGGCGTTCGGGCTGATGGCGGTCGGCTGGGTGTGGATGCCGCTGGTGCTGCTCGCGGCGGCGGGCGCGCACCTGTTCATGAACAACCTGGCGAAGGCGGGCCGCGCCTACACCCTGGGCGAGATGCGGCGGATCGCCGGACGGCCGCACACGATCGTCCTGTCGGTGCTGTACATCGCCACGTTCGGGTCGTTCATCGGGTACTCGTTCTCCTTCGGGGTGCTGATCGCGAGCGAGTTCCCGAGCGTCACGGCGTCGCACTTCATCTGGCTCGGGGCTCTGGTGGGGTCTGCGGCCCGGCCGGTGGGCGGCTGGCTGGCCGACCGGTTCGGCGGCACGCGCGTCACCCTCGTGAGCTTCGTGGCGATGGGCGCGGGGGCGGTGGCGGTGTGGGTCGGCGTCGGTGCGGGGTCGTGGGCGCTGTTCCTCGGGGCCTTCCTGTGGGTGTTCGCGGCGACCGGGATCGGCAACGGCTCGACGTACAAGATGATCCCGGCCGTCTTCAGGGTGCGCGCCCTGGCGAGCGCGGACGGAGCCGGCGCCGGAACCGCCGGACGGGCCGCCGACACGGCCCGCCGGGAAGCGGCGGCCGCGATCGGGCTGATCTCCGCCGTGGGCGCGTTCGGCGGGGTGCTGGTCCAGCAGGCGTTCCGCGTGTCGGTGGAGCGGACCGGCGGCATCGGGCCCGCGCTGGTCGCCCTGGCGGTGTTCTACGGCGCGTGCGTCGCGCTGACCTGGGCCGTGTACATGCGCCGGGTTCGGATCGGGGACCGGCGGACGAGCCTGGCGGAGGCCGGAGTCTGACCCGGATTCGCGGGTAGGGCGGGTGGGGTAGGCACGCGACGCGGCGGAAGAGGGGGAACGGGCCATGGCGACCTGTGAGGTCTGCGGGAACGACTACGACATGAGCTTCGAGGTGCACGCGCAGGGGGAGGTGCACACGTTCGACTCGTTCGAGTGCGCCGTCAGCCGGATGGCGCCGGTGTGCGAGAACTGCGACTGCCGCATCATGGGCCACGGCGTCGACGTGGACGGGCACTGGTACTGCTGCGCACACTGCGCGCGCGTCGCCGATCCGGAGCGCGGCAGGCAGATCAAGGACGCCGTTCCGGCGTGACGCCGGTCCGGAGGGCCGTCCGCGCCGCAGCCGGGCGCGGCTAGCGGCGGCCGAGGGCGGGGGTGCCGAACGGCTGCTCGAGACCGTCCTCGAGGTAGACGGCGCGGCCCTCCGTCATGGCGCGCAGGGCCGGTTCCATCCGGCGGGCGACGTGCGCGGGCGCCAGCTCGGGGATCTTCTCCGGGGCGACCAGGACGTGGTCGGACAGTTCGTCGGGCGGCAGCCGGATCGCGTCGGCCTGCGCGCCGGTGATGGAGCCGCCGAAGACGAAGACGTTGACCGAGTCGACGCCGTCGGAGCGCGGTGAGCCCCAGTCGACGCAGGCCAGGCCGTCCAGGTGCGGGACGAGGCCGAGTTCCTCCTCGCATTCGCGCAGGCACGCCGCCAGGGGGGACTCGTCGGCCTCGATGACCCCGCCGGGCAGGAACCAGCCCTCGCTGTAGGTCGGCTTGACCAGCAGGACCCGCCCGAGGTCGTCCAGGAGCAGGGCCGCCGCGGCGCCGCGCGAGCGCGGCAGTGAGGCGTAGTAGGCAAGGTCGGGCATGGTACCGAGGTTAGGCGCGATCTTGACGGGACGGCAGGACGGGGTGGGCGGTCGGGGCCGCATCCGTCCGGGAGATCGCGGGGACGCCGCTGATCCGTGCGACAACCGGTCGAAAGGTGACGAAACGACCATGACGGCGTTCGACAACGCTTGACACGCTATGGTCAGAATCTGAGATTCTCATTCCTGGCGAGGCCGCCCACCGGTCGCCGTGCGCGCTGCGTGAACGCCTTTTAACACGGCGGTCATCTGCGGGAATCGGCGGCGAAACGGCCTCGGGGCAGGCTCTGCGGCATGATCGGGACACCCACGCACTGCCCGTACTGCGCCCTGCAGTGCGGCATGACCCTCAGCGCCGTCCCGGACGGTGCCGCCTCGGACGGTGCCGCCTCGGACGCGTCCCCGGCGGCGCCTCCCGTCGAGGTGACGCCGCGCGACGACGTCCCCGCCAATCAGGGCGGGCTGTGCCGCAAGGGCTGGACGGCGGCGGAACTGCTCACCGTCCCGGACCGGCTCACGGCGCCGCTGATGCGCAACAGCCGGGACGCGCCCCTGGAGCCGTGCACGTGGGACGAGGCGCTCGACCGGGTCGCCGGGGAACTGCGCGGGCTGCGGGACGCGCACGGCGCCGACGCCGTCGCGGTGTTCGGCGGCGGAGGCCTGACGAACGAGAAGGCGTACACGCTCGGGAAGTTCGCCCGGGTCGCGCTCCGCACGTCCCAGATCGACTACAACGGGCGGTTCTGCATGTCGTCGGCCGCCGCGGCGGCCGGGCGGGCGTTCGGGCTGGACCGCGGCCTGCCCGGCCCGGTCACCGACCTCGCCGCGACCGGCGCGGTGCTGCTGGCGGGCGGGAACGTCGCCGAGACCATGCCGCCCTTCATGCGGCACCTGACCGCGATGCGCGACTCGGGCGCGCGCCCTCATCGTGGTCGACCCGCGCCGCACCGCCACCGCCCGCCAGGCCGACCTGCACCTGCAGCCGCTCCCGGGCACCGATCTCGCCCTCGCCAACGGGCTGCTGCACCTGGCCCTCGCCGAGGGCCTGGCCGACGACGCCTACATCGCGGCCCGCACCACCGGGTTCGACGCCGTCCGCACCGCCGTGAACTCCTACTGGCCGGACCGCGCCGAACGCATCACCGGCGTGCCCGTCCCGCGGATGCGCGAGGCGGTCCGGCTGCTCGCGCGCGCACCGCCCGCGCGCACGTCCTGACCGCGCGGGGCGCCGAGCAGCACGCGGGCGGGACCGACACCGTCACCGCGTTCATCAACCTCGCGCTCGCGCTCGGCCTGCCGGGCCGGGCCGGCTCGGGCTACGGCTGCCTGACCGGGCAGGGCAACGGGCAGGGCGGCCGCGAGCACGGGCAGAAAGCCGACCAGCTCCCCGGCTACCGGCGGATCGACGATCCGGCGGCGCGTGCGCACGTCGCGCGGGTGTGGGGCGTCGAACCCGACTCCCTTCCCGGGCCCGGACGGTCCGCGCACGAGCTGCTGTCGGCGCTCGGCGCCCCCTCCGGCCCGCGTGCGCTGCTGCTGTTCGGGTCCAACCCGGTGGTGTCCTCCCCGGACGCAGCCGCCGTCGAGGACCGCCTCGCCGCGCTCGACCTGCTGGTGGTCGCCGACTTCGTCCCCTCCGAGACGGCCGCGCGCGCCGACGTCGTGCTGCCCTCGGCGCAGTGGGCGGAGGAGTCCGGCACGATGACGAACCTGGAGGGCCGGGTGCTGCGCCGCAACCGGGCCGTCGCGCCGCCGGGCGGCGTCCGCACCGACCTGTGGATCCTCGCCGAGCTGGCCCGGCGGCTGGACGCGCCGGGGGAGTGGCCGGACGACCCCGAGACGGTGTTCGCCGAGCTGCGCCGGGCGAGCGCGGGCGGCACCGCCGACTACTCCGGCATCACCTACGGGCGGATCGCGCGGGAAGGCGGGGTGTTCTGGCCGTGCCCGTCGCCCGACCACCCCGGCACGCCCCGCCCGTTCCTGGACCGCTTCGCGACCCCGGACGGCGCGCCCGGTTCGTCCCCGTCGGGCACCGCCGGCCCCGACGAGGACGTCGACGCCGACTACCCCGTGTACCTCACGACGGGGCGGGTGCTGGCCCAGTACCAGTCGGGCGCGCAGACCCGGCGCGTCCCGGCGCTGGCCGAGGCCGAGCCGGGCCCGTTCGTCGAACTCCACCCCGACCTGGCCGGACGCCTGGAGATCGAGGACGGCGACGCGGTGCGGGTCCGCAGCCGCCGCGGCGCCGCGCTCGCCGCCGCGCGGATCACCGAGGCGATCCGTCCCGACACGGTGTTCATGCCGTTCCACTGGGCGGGGGAGGGGCGCGCGAACCTGCTCACCAACCCGGCCCTGGACCCGGTGTCCCGGATGCCCGAGTTCAAGGTGTGCGCGGTACGGCTGGAGCCCGCGTCCCGCCCGGCCGCCGTGAGCGTCTTTTAACACGCCGGTGACAGAAGGGACCCAATCGCGAAACCGCCCCTGCGGAGGATCGAAGCGATCACGAGCCAGGAAGTGATCACGAGCCAGGAGGTTGCCGCACGATGAGCACGACCGAAGCGACCCTCGCACCCGAGGCCCGCGCTCCCCAGTCCGTCCGCAGTGACCGGCGCCGGCAGGACCGGACTCCGCCGGAGCGGGCCTGGTCCGACGTGTGCGCCTACGCCGACCTGATCCCCGAGCGCGGCGCCTGCGCCATGATCGGCGGGACGCAGGTGGCGCTGTTCCGCACCTTCGACGGCGACCTGTACGCGCTGTCGAACCTGGACCCGTTCAGCGGCGCCCACGTCCTGTCGCGCGGCATCCTGGGGACCCGCGACGGGGTCCCGACCGTCGCCTCGCCGATGTACAAGCAGGTGTTCGACCTGCGCACCGGCGTCTGCCTGGACGATCCGCGGGTCGCGCTGCCCGCGTACGGCGTCCGGCGCGCCGGCGGCCGGGTGGAGGTGGCGGTCCCCGATGAGCGCCGCCGGTGACGCCCTGGCCGGGTTCGCCGTCGGAGTGACCGCGGCCCGCCGCCAGGACGAGCTCGCGACGCTGCTGGAGCGGCGCGGCGACCCGGGTGGTGCTGGCGCCCGCGATCCGGCTCGTCCCGCTCGCCGACGACGCGGGGTTGCTGGAGGCGACCCGCGCGTGTGCCAGCCGCGCCGCTCGATCACGTCATCGTCACCACGGGCATCGGGTTCCGCGCGTGGCTGGAGACCGCCGACGGGTGGGGGATGCGCGACGAGCTCGTCGCGCGCCTCGGCGACGCCGCGCCCTGGCGCGCGGGCCGAAGGCGCGCGCGCCGTCCGCTCGGCGGGGCTGCGGGAGCGGTGGTCGCCGGAGTCGGAGGGGACGGCCGAGGTCCTGCGGCACCTGCTGGCGGGCGACCTGACCGGCGCCGGCGTTCGCCGTGCAGCTCTACGGGGAGCGGCAGCCGGAGCTGACCGGGGCGCTGCGCGCCGCGGGCGCCGTGGTCGTCGAGGTCCCGGTGTACCGGTGGGCGCCCGCCGACGACCCGACGCCGCTGCACCGGCTCGTCGGGCAGGCCGTCGCCGGGACGGTCGACGCGATCACGTTCACCAGCGCCCCGGCGCTCGCGGCGACGCTGGCCGCGGCCGCCGCGGACGGGCTCGCCGAGCCGCTGCTGGAGGCCATGCGCGGCCCGCTGGTCGCGGCGTGCGTCGGCCCGGTGACCGCGGCGGAGCTGACCGCCCGCGGCGTCCCGACCGTCCAGCCCGAACGGGCCAGGCTCGGCGCGCTGGCTGCGGACGCTGGCCGCCGACCTGCCCCGGCGGCGGGCCCGGCGGCTGCGGGTCCGCGGGCTGGCGCTGGAGCTGCGCGGGCACGCGTCGTCCTGGACGGGCAGCTGCGCCCGATCGCGCCCGCGCCGATGGCGATCCTGCGGGCGCTGGCGCGGCGCCCGGGGCACGTGGTGTCGCGGTCGGAGCTGTCGGGCGCGCTGCCGGGACGGCCAGGCTGCGCGCCGCCGACGCCCCGGGGGCCGGCGGTACGGCGGGCGGGCCGGGCCTCGGCGGCGCGGGAGTCCTGGCCCGCCCGCAGGCCGGACGAGCACGCCGTGCGATGGCGGTCGCGCGGCTCCGGCGCGGCCTGGGCCGTCCCGGGATCGTGGAGACGGTGGTCAAGCGCGGCTACCGGCTCGCGTGCGACCCCCGCCAGGGCGCCTCGCTCCCCGCGGGCTGACCGGGCCTCCGGACGCTCCCGCCACCCGGACGCTCCCGCCCGGCCGCTCCCACCCGGCCGCTCCCGCCAGGCCGCCCGGCGGCGCGTCCGCCGCCACGCTGCGGAAATCGCGGCGCGGGCCCCGTGCTTGGGTGATACTGGCGAGTGCTGAAAGTGTTCGAACCAGTGCGCAGGGTGACGGAGGTCGGGTGGACGACAAGAAGTTCCTTCGGGGCGGCGCGGCGGTGGCGGTCGCGGTGCTCGTGGCGCGCGCGGCCCCGGCGGCGGTGGCGGCGACTCCCGCGGAACGTGCCAC
>NZ_MKJY01000283.1 GCF_001942465.1 Actinomadura sp. CNU-125 | reverse complement strand
CCCGCCTCGGCGCCGGGACGGACGTGCCCGTCGGCTCCCCGATCGCGGGCCGCACCGACGAGGCCCTCGACGACCTCATCGGCATGTTCGTGAACATGCTCGTGCTGCGCACCGACACCTCCGGCGACCCGACGTTCCGCGAACTCGTCGCGCGCGTCAAGGACACCGACCTCGCCGCCTACGCGCACCAGGACGTCCCGTTCGAGCGGCTCGTCGAGGTACTCAACCCGCCGCGCCACCTCGCCCGGCACCCGCTGTTCCAGGTCGGCCTCACGTTCCAGAACAACCCCGAGGCCAGGATCGAACTCCCCGGCTTCACCGCCGAGTTCGAACAGCTGCACGCCGGCGCGTCCCGGTTCGACCTGCTGATGATCCTCACCGAGCGGGCGGACGGCCTCGACGGCGAACTCGAATACGCGCTCGACCTGTTCGACCCCGCCACCGCCGAACGCCTCATCGCGCGCTTCGAGCGGTACCTCGCCGCTCTCCTCACCGACCCGGACGCCCCCATCGGCGCCCCCGACCTCCTCGACGCCGCCGAACGCGCCGCCGTCCTCGGCGACTGGGCCGGTGGCGGCCTCCCGGAGGCCGCCACCGTCGCCGTCGCCGACGACCGTACGACGATTCCGGCGTTGTTCGAGGCGCGTGCGGCGGAGCGTCCGGGTGCGGTGGCGGTGACGTTCGAGGGTGTGTCGTGGACGTACGGGGAGGTGAACGCGCGGGCGAACCGTTTGGCGCGTCGTTTGGTGGATCGTGGTGTGGGGCCCGAGCAGTTCGTGGCGTTGGCGTTGCCGAGGTCCGCGGATCTGGTGGTGGCGATCCTCGCGGTGTTGAAGGCGGGTGCGGCGTATGTCCCGATCGATCCGGATTATCCGGCGGATCGCATCGCGTACATGGTGGAGGACGCCCGTCCGGCCTTGACGCTCCGGTCGGGGGACGTGGAGGCGCCCGGTTACGACGACGGGAACCTCGATGTCGAGGTGTCTCCGGACAATCCGGCGTACGTGATCTATACGTCTGGTTCGACGGGGCGCCCGAAGGGTGTCGTCGTCCCGCATCAGAACGTGGTGCGTCTGCTGCGCTCGACCGAGGGCTGGTTCGATTTCGGGCCGGAGGATGTGTGGACGTTGTTCCACTCGTACGCGTTCGACTTCTCGGTGTGGGAGTTGTGGGGTTCGCTCCTGTACGGCGGACGGCTCGTCGTCGTCCCCTACCTCACGTCTCGTTCGCCCGGCGATTTCCTCGCGCTGCTCGAAGCCGAGGGCGTGACCGTCCTGAACCAGACGCCGTCGGCGTTCTACCAGCTCATGGCCGCCGACAAGGAGACCCCGGGCCGGGATCTCGCGCTGCGCTACGTGGTGTTCGGCGGCGAGGCCCTGGAGTTGGGGCGGCTGGACGACTGGTATTCGCGGCATCGTGAGGATGCTCCGACGCTGGTGAACATGTACGGGATCACCGAGACGACGGTGCACGTGTCGTATGTGGCGCTCGATCGGGCGTACGCGGCGACCGCTCCCGGCAGCGTGATCGGTACCGGCATCCCCGACCTGCGCGTCTACGTCCTGGACGATCGTCTTCAGCCCGTCCCGCCCGGCGTGATCGGTGAACTCTATGTCGCCGGTCCCGGCCTGGCACGCGGCTACCTGAACCGACCGGCGCTCTCGGCCGGCCGGTTCGTCGCCGACCCTCATGGCAAGCCCGGCACCCGCATGTACCGCACCGGTGACCTGGGCCGGTGGCTGGACGGCGGACGCCTCGAATACCTCGGCCGCGCCGACCAGCAAGTGCAGCTACGCGGGTTCCGGATCGAGTTGGGCGAGGTCGAGGCGGCGCTGTCGCGTCACGCGGACGTTCGGGATGCGGCGGTGGTCGTCCGTGACGATCGTCTGGTCGCCTACGTCGTCGCCTCCGGGGTCGAGACGTCCGATCTGCGCCGGTTCGTCGGCCGTGATCTGCCCGACTACATGGTCCCCGCCGTCATCGTCGAGCTCGACGCTCTCCCGCTGACGGTCAACGGCAAGCTCGACCGCAAGGCCCTCCCCGCCCCCGACCTGTCGGCCAAGGTCTCCTCCCGCACCCCGTCCACCCCCCAAGAGGAAACCCTCGCGCGCCTGTTCGCCGAGGTCCTCAACCTCGAACGGGTCGGTGTGGACGACGGGTTCTTCGACCTGGGCGGCGATTCGATCATCGCGATCCAGCTCGTGTCCCGCGCCCGCCAGGACGGTCTGGCGATCACCCCTCGCGAGGTGTTCCAGCACCAGACCGTCGAGGAACTCGCCGCCGCCGCACGTCCGGTCGGTGAGGACGAGCAGGTCGAGGCCGAACCGCCCGGGTCCGGCATCGGGCCCGTCCCCGTGACGCCGATCGTCGGCTGGCTGCGCGAGCGTGTGGACGGCGACGCCTCCCTCATCGCGGGGTTCCACCAGTCGATGCTGCTCCGCACGCCGCCCGCCCTCGGCGCCGAGCGGCTGACGGACGCGCTCGCCACGCTGATCGACCACCACGACGTCCTCCGCCTCCGCCTGGACGTCGACGACGCGACCGCTGGCGACCGGTCGTCCGCCCGGAGGGCGCGGTGGACGCCGCCGCGCTCGTCACCCGGGTCGACATCGCGGGCCTGGACGACGACAAGCGCGCCGCGCTGCTCGCCGAGCAGGCCGCCGCCGCCCGCGACCGGCTCGACCCGTGCACCGGCGCGGTCGCCCAGCTCGTGTGGTTCGACGCGGGCGACGAGCAGGGGCGGCTCCTCGTCGTCCTGCACCACCTGGTCGTGGACGGCGTGACGTGGCGGATCCTGCTGCCCGACCTGGTCACCGCGTGGGCCGGGGGAGACCTGCAGCCCGTCCGGACCTCGTTCCGCCGCTGGGCGCAGAAGCTCACCGCCGCCGCGCCCGGCGAGGACGCCCTCGAAGACTGGCTCGACATCGTGGACGGCCCGCCGCAGCGGCTCGCGTCCCGCGACCTCGACCCGCGCGTCGACATCGCGGCCCGCGCCCGGCACGTCACCCTCGACCTGCCCGCCGACGACACCGGCCCGCTCCTCACCGACGTCCCCGCCGCGTGGAACGCCCGCGCGAACGACGTCCTGCTCGCCGGGCTGGCGCTCGCGGTCGCGCAGTGGCGGCGGCACCGGCCCGGCGGCGGGCGCGGCACCGACGTGCTGGTCGACCTGGAGGGGCACGGACGCGACGACGTGGTGCCGGGCGCGGACGTGTCCCGGACGGCCGGGTGGTTCACCTCGATCCACCCGGTGCGGCTCGACGCGGGCCCGGCCGACTGGACGCGGGTACGCGCGGGAGGGCCGGGCGTCGCGACGGCGGTCAAGAAGGTGAAGGAGCAGCTCAGGGCCGTCCCGGACGCGCTCCAGTACGGCCTTCTCCGCTACGCCGACCCGGACGGCGAGGCGGCCGCGGAGCTGGCCGAGGCGCCGTCCGCGCAGATCGCGTTCAACTACCTCGGACGGGTCGCGCCCGGCGGCGCCGAGGACTGGGCGATCGCGCCGGAGGAGCCGCCCGCCGGGGAGGACCCGCGGATGCCGATGGCGCACGCCCTGGAGATCAACGCGATCACCCGCGACCTCCCGGACGGCCCCGTCCTGTCCGCCACCTGGACCTGGCCGGGCGAGCTGCTGGACGGCGCCGACGTGCGGGAGCTCGCGGACGCGTGGTTCACCGCGCTGCGCGGCCTCGTCGCGTGCGTCACCGCCGCCGCGTCCGGGGACGGCGCCGCGCCGGTCGGCGGGTTCACCCCGTCCGACCTGCTGGTGGACCTCGACCAGAGTGAGATCGACTCGCTGCAGAACGCCTGGAGGAACCAGCATTGAACCGGGGGGACCTTGAAGACATCCTGCCGCTGTCGCCGTTGCAGCAGGGGTTCTTCTTCCACGCCCTGTTCGACGCCGACGACACCGACGTCTACACGGCACAGTTCGTCTTCGACCTGGAGGGGCCGCTGGACGCCGCGGCGCTGCGGGCGGCCGCGGCGACGCTGCTGCGCCGCCACGCGAACCTGCGGGCCGCGTTCTGGCACGAGGACCTGTCGCGGCCGGTGCAGGTGATCCCGCGCACGGTGGAGCTGCCGTGGGAGGAGGTCACGGCCGCGGACGCCGCCGAGGCCGACGCGATCGTTGCGCGCGAGCGGGTGCGCGGGTTCGACATGACCGCGCCGCCGCTGCTGCGGTTCGTCCTGGTCCGCACCGGCCCTGAACGGTTCCGGCTGATCTTCACCAACCACCACATCCTGCTGGACGGCTGGTCGACGCCGATCCTCGCGACCGAGCTGTTCATGCTCTACGTGCAGGGCGGCGGCGACGCCGGGTTCCCGCGCGTCACCCCGTACAAGAACTACCTCGCGTGGCTCGCGCGGCAGGACCGGGCGGCCGCCGAGGACGCGTGGCGCCGCGCCCTCGACGGCGTCGACGGTCCCTGCCTGGTCGCGCCGGAGGCCGCCGCCCGCGCGCCCCGCCCGCCGGAACGCACGATCACCGAGCTGGACCGGCGGACGACCCGGCGCCTCAGCCGCGCGGCCCGCCGCCACAACGTCACGCTCAGCACCGTCCTGCAGGGCGCGTGGGGCCTGGTCCTCGGCCGGTTCCTCGGTTCCCGCGACGTCGTGTTCGGCGCGACCGTCTCGGGCCGCCCGCCCGAACTGCCGGGCATCGAGCAGATGGTCGGGCTGTTCATCAACACGCTGCCGATCCGCGTCCGGTACCGGCAGGACGAGACGCTCGCCGCGCTCCTCGAACGGCTGCAGGCCGAGCAGACCGACCTGCTCGCGCACCACCACCTCGGCCTCACCGACATCCAGCGGGCCGCCGGGCACGGCGCGCGCTGTTCGACACGATGACGGTGCTGGAGAACTACCCGTTCGACCCGGCGTCGACGGAGGGTTCGCTGAACGGCGTCCGCATCGCGGCCGCCGACTCCTACGACGCGACGCACTTCCCGTTGTCGTTCGTGGTCGCGCCTGGTGACGAACTGTCGCTGCGGCTGCACTTCCGGCCGGACGTGTTCGAACGCGACACCGTCGAGGCGCTCCTCGCGCGCGTCCGCCGCGTCCTGGAGGCGTTCGCCGACGACTCGTCCCGGCTCGTCGCGCCCTCGACCTCGCCGGGGACGGCGAGCGGGCCGCGCTCGCCGCGTGGAACGACACCGCCGCCGACCCGCCCGCCGGGACGCTCGCCGACCTGTGGGAGGCGCAGGCCGCGCGCACCCCGGACGACGTCGCGCTCGTCTGCGGCGACGCGTCCCTCACCTACGCGGAACTGGACGACCGCGCGAACCGGCTCGCCCGCGACCTCGTCGCGCGCGGCGTCGGCCCCGAGGACCGCGTCGCGCTCGTCCTGCCCCGCACGCCCGACGTCGTCGTCGCGATCCTGGCCGTGCACAAGGCCGGGGCCGCGTACGTGCCGGTCGACCCGGAGTACCCGGCCGACCGCATCGCCTACCTGCTGGACGACTGCGCGCCCGCCCTCACGATCACCGCGGACGACGTCCCGTCCACCGGCGACGGGAGCGGCGCCCCCGGCCGCGTCCGTCCCCTCCGGGGCGCGAACGCCGCGTACGTGATCTACACGTCCGGTTCGACCGGCCGCCCCAAGGGCGTGACCGTCACCCACACGGCCGTCCTCAACTACTACGAGGCGCACCGGGAAGGGTTCATCGACCCCGCGATCGAGGCGGCGGGCGGACGCCGAATGCGGTTCGCGCATCTCGCGTCGTTCTCGTTCGACACGTCGTGGATGGGCCTGCTGTGGATGATGCACGGCCACGAACTGCACCTCATCGACGACGACACCCGCCGCGACGTCGAGGCGTACACACGGTACGCGGCGCGCGCGCACATCGACCTCGTCAACACGACCCCGTCCCACTTCGCGTCCCTGCGCGACGCGGGACTGCTGGACGACGACGGGCGGCACCGCCCGTCGCATCTGCTCCTCGGCGGCGAGGCCGTCGGCGACGCGCTCTGGACCGACCTGCGGGCCCTCGCGCCCGCCGTCACCGCCCGCAACTTCTACGGGCCGACCGAGTCGACGATCGACACGACGAACCAGCTCGTCCCCGGCACCGACCGGCCGTCCATCGGCGGCCCGCAGCGCGGCACCCGCGCCTACGTGCTGGACGCCGCCCTGCAACCGGCGCCCGCGGGCGTCCCCGGCGAGCTGTACCTGGCGGGCGTCCAGCTCGCCCGCGGCTACCTCGACCGTCCCGGCCTGACCGCCGGACGGTTCGTCGCCGACCCGTTCGGCGCGCCCGGCGACCGCATGTACCGCACCGGCGACCTCGCCCGGTGGCGCCCGGACGGCACCCTCGAATACCTCGGCCGCGCCGACGACCAGGTGAAGATCCGCGGATACCGGGTCGAACTCGGCGAGATCGAGTCGGTGCTGTCCGGATTCGACGGGGTCGCGCAGGCCGCCGTCATCGTCCGCGACGAACGCCTCGCCGCCTACGTCGTCCCGTCCGGCATCGACGTCGCCGCCCTCCGCCGGCACGCCGCCGCCCGGCTGCCCGACCACATGATGCCGTCGCTGACCGCCCTCGACGCGCTCCCGCTCACCGTGCACGGCAAGCTCGACCGGGCCGCGCTGCCCGCCCCGGCGG
>NZ_MKJY01000282.1 GCF_001942465.1 Actinomadura sp. CNU-125 | reverse complement strand
CCGCAGGACGAGCGTCCGCCGCTCCGGAACCGGCGCAGCGGGCCCAGGATGTCGCGGGCGGCGCACCCGCCCGTCCGGCCGAGTCGGTGCGGCCGCCTCGGGACGTCCCCACGGTTCCGGCCGCGTCGGCGAGGAGCGCGCGCCCGAGGCGCCGCAGGAGCTTCGTCCGGAGCGGCCTGCGGCGTTCGGTGCCGGGCAGTCGGGTGAGCGGCCCCGCGCCGGAACCGGCGCCGCGCACCCAGGGTGTCGCGGGCGGCGAGCCCGCCCGGCCCGTGCAGCCGCCTCAAGACGTCCCCGCGGTTCCGTCCGCGTCGGCGAGCGAGCCCGCGCCCGAGGCGCCGCGGGAGGTTCGCCCGGAGCGTCCCGTCGCGTTCGGGGCCGGGCGTCCGGGTGAGCGGCCTGCTTCGGAGGCGGCGCCGCGCAAGGGTGTCGAGGGCGGGGAGCTTGAGCGTCCGGTGCAGGACGGCCGTCCGCCCGCGCCGAGGACGCAGCCCGACATCGCCGCCGCGGTTTCGGCCGCGTCGGCGACTGAGCCTGCGCCTGAGGCGCCGCGGGAGGTTCGTCCGGAGAAGCCTGCCGCGTTCGGTGCCGGGCAGTCGGGTGAGCGGCCGGCGCCGGAACCGGCGTCGCGCGACCAGGGTGTCGCGGGCGGCGAGCCCGCCCGTCCGGCTCGGGACGTCCCCGCGGTTCCGGCCGCGTCGGCGTGTGCGTCTGTGCCCGAGGCGCCCCGGGAGCGCCGGCCAGAGCGGCCCCGCGCCGGAACCGGCGCCGCGCACCGTGGTGTCGCGGGCGGAGAGCCTGGGCGTCCGGTTCCGCCGCCTCGTCCGGGTTTCTCCGGAGGACCGGGGGCGCCGGGCGGGTTCGGACGGCCGCAAGGGGAGTCGCCGCGGACGTTCGGGCAGTCGCCGGGCCACGAGGGGACGCCGGACGGGCGGCCTGCGCCGGGGCACCAGGTGCCCGGGTCCTCGCAGCAGGGGTGGCCGCCCGCGCCGGACGAGGCGGAGGCGGCGCGGCTCGAGGCGCCGCGGCCGTGGTCGAAGGGGTTGTCGAACCCGGCGCGGCCCGCGGCGACGGACGCGCAGACGTGGCCGCCGGTGCCCGAGCCCGGGATGCCGCAGGACGAGGAGCCGCCGCCGCGGGACGTCCGGTCCGGACCGCAGTCGCCGGTACGGCCGCGGCCGCTGCCGCCGCCGCCCGCGCGCCGCCGTCGGGTCCGGCGATCACGCCGCCGGGACCGGAGCACGAGGTGAGCGCCGGTGGGCTGCGGAGGTTGTTCCAGGCGGTCGGCGGCGGTCACGGGGACGTGGACGCCGAGTACCAGCTGCGGTTGCAGCAGCCGTTCCGCGGGACGCGGCACGTGGTGGTGCTCGGATGCACGGGCGGGGCCGGTCAGACCGTCACCGCGCTGATGCTCGGGCACACGTTCGCGCAGCACAACGCCGAGCCCGTGGTCGCGATCGACGTGAACCCCGGGCCGGGCGCGCTGGCGCGGCGGACGCGCAGCGAGACGAACGAGACGCTGACCGGGCTCATCACACGGGCCGACCAGGTCGGCAGCCTGACGGCGATGCGGCGGTACACCTCGCAGGCCAAGTCGGGACTCGACGTGATCGCGGCCGGCAAGAACCCGCTGCAGGCCCTCGACGACCGCGACTACGCGCTGGCGATCCGGACGATCGACCGGTTCTACTCGGTGACGCTGCTGGACACGGCGGCGGCGGTGGTGGCGCGGGTGCTGCCGTACGCCGACCAGCTGGTGCTCGTGGCGCCGGCCAGCAACGACGCGCCGCGGGCGGTGGCGATGACGTACGAGTGGCTGGACGGCCACGGTTACGAGGAGTTGCGGTCGCGGGCCGTCACGGTGATCAACGGGGTCAGCAGGCGGAGCATGGACGACGTCGAGCAGGCGGAGGCCGTGGCGCGGGGCCGGTGCCGGGCCCTGGTGCGGATTCCGTGGGACGATCACCTCAGCATGGACCGCGCGCCGCGCAACGAGCTGAAGTCGTTGCGCGCGCCGACGAGGCGTGCCTATCTTGCCCTCGCCGGCGTGGTCGCCGGCGGGTTCGGCGTCGTGCCCGAGCGTTACCAGGAGCTTCAGCAGGAGCAGGAGGCCACCCGATGAGCGCCCCTCGCGGGCACCGAGCGGAGACCGCCATGGCGGGGGCGACCGACGTTGCTGACCGCCCGGACCGAGAACACTCTCTCCGGCATCTCTACGCGATCCGGCGCGGATCGGGAGAATCAGTCGGTGGGACCGGAGTCGGGAGGGTCGCATGAGCAAGTCCAGCCGGCTGGCCGTGCGGTACTTCGACGACCGGCTGCTGCTCACCGACAACGCGGCCTGGGCGTACTTCCGGTTGCCGACGGTGTCGTACGAGTTCACCACCGGGGAGGAGCGCGAGGCGCTCGCCACCAACGTGACGATCGCGCTGGCGGGCATCCGGATGCAGGACGCCGAGGTCCATCTGCGGATCGCGCACCGGACGTACCCCGCGGCCGACTGGGCGCTCGCGCTCGACCGGACGTCCGACGGCGGTCCCGGGTGGCACGAGTACCTGGAGGAGACCTACGCCCACGTGTGGGCCCAGGCTTTCTGGACCAAGGAGGTCTATCTCGGGGTGCGGCTGGGGCCGCGCGGGATGGGCTCCAACCTGTCCGGGGGAGTCCTGTCGCAGCTCCTCGGGTTCTACAAGCGCAGCGAGAGCGTCCTCGGCGTCAACGACGACGCGATCGACAAGCGGGAGATCGGGCGCTGGACGGAGCAGGCCGAGCGGATCGGACGGGCGCTCGGCGGTTCGGCCCTCTACGCCCGGCACGCCACCTCGACCGAGGTGGCGTGGCTGTTCCAGCACGCGGTGACGGGGTCGCTCGCCGATCCGCCGCCGTCGGCCGTCCCGAAACGGACGTGGGGCAAGGGCGAGATCGAGTCGCTGGTGGAGGGCGCGATCCACAACGGCCGCTCGTACCTGCGGGTGGAGCAGCCGAACCACGGCGCGGGCGGCGGCGCGACGGCCGCGTCGTACGTCGCGTACCTGTCGTTCGCGAGGTTCCCGGACATGATGCCGTTCCCGGACGGCGAGCCGTGGTTGCACTACGCGGACGCGCTGCCGTTCCCCGTCGAGATCAGCGCGCGGATGAAGCTGGTCCCGCCGGCGAAGGCGTCCAAGGACGTGTCGCGCAAGCTCGCCCACGCCCGGGACATGGACCAGCACATCCGGGAGGCGGGCGCGGAGGCGCCGATCGCGCTGGCGGAGCAGATCGACGCGGCGCGGATGCTGGAACACGGCATCACCAAGGAGCGGCTGCCGTTCGTCTACGGGTGGCACCGGCTGATCGTGTCGGCGCCGACCGAAGATCTGCTCGCGCAGCGGGTGGACGCGGTGGTGGAGCACTACCGCGACATCGGCATCGACGTGGTGAACTCGACCGGCGACCAGTTCTCCCTGTTCCTCGAGTCGCTGCCCGGCGACCGGATCCGGCTGAACGCGTACGCGCAGCGGCAGCCGTTGCGGACGATCGCGGGCGGCATGCCGGTCGCGACCGTCGACCTCGGCGACCGTCCCGACGACGCGCAGGAGGGCTGGATCGGCCCGTACGTCGGGGAGACGCTCGGACGCGCGCGTTCGATCGTCCACTTCGACCCGCTGGTCGCCGCGGCCCGGAACCGTCCGACGGCCGTCGCGATCACCGGCGAGCCCGGCGGCGGCAAGACCACGCTGGCGCTGCTGCTGATCTACCAGATGGCGCTGCGGGGCGTGACGGTCGCGGCGATCGATCCGAAGGGCGACGCGGAGACGCTCGTCGAGCTGCTGAAGTCGCGGGGCCGCCGGGCGCGGACCCTGCCGCTCGGGTCGGCGGCGCCCGGCCTGCTCGACCCGTTCTCGTTCGGCGACGACCTCGCGGCGAAGAAGACGATGGCGACCGAGACGCTCCGGCTGCTGCTGCCGCGCATGTCGGAGGAGCGCGAGTCCGCGATGATCCAGGCGGTGGGCGCGGTCGCGAACGGGGAACGGCCGTCCCTCGGACGGGTCGTCGACCACCTGGAGGCCGCGGAGGACCCGGCCTCGAAGAACCTCGGCGCGGTGCTGCGGTCGATGTCGGAGATGCGGCTCGCGCGGCTGTGCTTCGACCCGTCCGGCGGTGAGCGCATCGACACCGAGGGCTGGACGACGGTGTTCACCCTCGGCGGGCTGACGCTGCCGGACGTCACCATCGCGCGGGAGGACTACTCCTACGAGCAGCGGCTGTCGGTCGCGCTGATGTACCTGGTGTCGCAGTTCGCGCGGCGGCTCATGCACGGCCTGGACCGGCGGCTGCCCAAGGCGATCTTCCTGGACGAGGCGTGGGCCGTCACCGCGACGCCCGAGGGGGCCAAGCTGATCCCCGAGGTGTCGCGGATGGGCCGCTCCCGCAACACCGCACTGATCCTGGTCTCCCAGAACGCGGGGGACCTGCTCAACGAGCAGGTGACGAACTGCCTGTCCTCGGTGTTCTCCTTCCGCTCCACCGAGCGGGTGGAGGTCGGCAACGTCATGGCGCTTCTCGGGGTGGAGGCGTCGGACGAGCACAAGGCCGTGCTCCGCAACCTCGGCAACGGCGAATGCATCTTCCGTGACCTCGACGGCCGTGCGGGACGCATCGGCGTCGACCTGATCTCCGAGGAACTGCAGCGTTGGCTGGACACCAACCCGACCCGGTCCAGGCCGAGGTCGTCCGAACTCACAGTCGCGGGGGCCGAGACCGAGGAGGTCGGTCGATGACCGTGCCCCGCCACCGGACGTCCCGCCTGCAGCGTTCGCCGGGGGCGGGGCTGGACCCGTCCGTCCTGGGCGGACGCGGACGGCGACGCGTACGCCGCCGCCGTCCGCGCACGCGCCGGTCGGCGATCCTGTTGACGATCATGGCGCTGCTGATGCTCAGCCCCATGACGCCGACCGCCTCGGCGATTCCGACACCTCCTTGGTCGAAGAATCCGAACGACGTCTGCGCGCCTGCGGACAGTCCCGCACCCGAGCAGTACGGGACGGGGACGGACGGGCTCATCAAACCGCCCGGCTACCCCAGCGAGCAGCTGCAGAAGCAGCCTGCGGAGAAATTGACCAACTACGACCGGTACGGCACCTCGGGGCAGACGTGGTACGCGGTCGACATGGGCTGCTCGGACGCGATGGCGATGATGGGCAACGCCCTCGCCAACACCACGTTCACGCTGGTCCGGGCGATCGACCGCACGACGATCAGCGTGTACCAGGCGGCGGCGTCCGAGTCGCTGCTGAGCTGGCTGAAGGACACGGTGGACGGTGTCATCACCGGCATCGGCGAGACCTTCAACGCCCGCTACTGGTCGTGGGTGGTCATCCTCGGGGCGCTGTGGCTGGCCTGGTGGGGGCTGGTCCGGCGGCGCGCCAGCAAGGTCACCGAGGGCGTGGTGTGGATGGTCGCCGCGATGGTGGCGCTGATGTGGCTGATCGCGCGGCCCGCGGACTTCACCACGCTCGGGACGAAGGTGTCGGAAGCGACGGGTGCTGCGTTCAACGCGGCGCTGCCGCAGAGCGACACGAAGGGCGGGGTGTGCATCCCGCGTCCGGAGGGACAACCGGATCCTGCGGAATCGGCCGACCTGGACGCGACCACACGCAACGCGAACAAGTTGTGGGTGGCGCTGGTTTGTAAACCGTGGCTTCAGGGTGAGTTCGGTACGACGGATCCGGACGCGAAGATCGTCAAGGACAACGCCGACAAGTTGCTGTGGTCGCAGGCGGTCGACCTGCCGGAGACGTACGGCTCCGAGGATGTTGATATGGAGGCGAAGGCGGACGCCTACAAGGACGTCGCCTCCAGCATCAAGGAAGACCATCCCGAGACCTACTCGCTATTCCAAGGGAAGAACTGGCAGAACCGTCTCGCGGTGGCGTTCGGGGCGCTGTTCGCCGCATTGGTCGCGGGATTGCTCATCCTGGTCATCGCGATCGCGCTGATCGTGGTGAAGATCGCGTTCCTGCTGTTGCTGGTGGCGGGGCCGATCTTCCTCGGGATCGGGATACATCCGGGCATCGGGCGGGTGATCGCGGTCCGCTGGCTGGAACTGCTGCTGTCGATGCTGCTGAAGCAAGCGGCGTTGATCGGGGTGCTGTCGCTGCTGCTGTGGGCGTACGGGCTGATCCTCGGCGAGACGCTGCCGTGGGGGCTGCAGGTGCTGCTCATCGCACTGGTGACGGGCGCCGCGTTCGTCTACCGCAAACCGTTCCAGCATTTGTTCTCGGCGGTCGGCTATTCGGCGGTGGGCTCGCGGGAGAAGAGCGAGGCGCATCTGGACAAGTCGGTCGCGGAGGCCCGGAAGAACACGACGGCGGTCGCGGGTGCGGTGGTGCCCGGCGCCGCCGGGTACCGGCTGGGCCGTCGCGGCAAGGGCGATGCCGCCGCGGAGAACGGCGCGGCCGCGCAGGGCGCCGACGGGCAGACCGGTACGGGCACGCTGACCGACCGCCGGGCAGGCGGCACGGGCCCGGGGGCGGGCGATGGCGCGTCGCCGGAGGAGGCTCCGGTACTGGCGGCGACGAAGCCGCGCGGCGGCACCGGCACGGCGCAGGGACGGTCGCGGCGCGGCGCGCCCCCGCTGAACCTGCCGTCCCGTGCGGGACGTGACGCGTCCGCCGCGCGGCGGACGGGAGCGACACCGGCGGCGGTTCGGGAGGCGGTGCGGGCGGCTTGATCGTGGCGCGGCCCGGCGGCGTCTCCGGGACGCGCGGACGTTCGGACGGCGGCGGCTCCGCGTCCGGCGGCGGCTCGGCCTCGGG
>NZ_MKJY01000281.1 GCF_001942465.1 Actinomadura sp. CNU-125 | reverse complement strand
GTACTGGACGTCCGCGGGCCGGACCCCGGCGCGCTCGCACGCCTGCGGAGCACGTCCTCCTGCGCGGCGGCGCTCGGCACGGTGAGGCCGGGTGCGGGGCCGTCGTTGTTGACGGCGCTCCCGGCGATGACGCAGTGCACGGGATCGCCGTCGGCGAGCGCCCGCTCCAGCGGTTTCAGCAGGACGGCCGCGCCGCCCTCCCCGCGCACGTAGCCGTTCGCGCGGGCGTCGAAGGTGTAGCACCGCCCGTCCGGCGACAGGCCGCCGAACCGGCTGGTGGTGACGGCGCTCTCGGCGAGCAGGTTCAGGTTCACCCCGCCCGCGATCGCGGTGTCGGACTCGCCGGCGCGCAGGCTCTCGACGGCCATGTGCACCGCGACCAGGCCGGACGACTGCCCGGTGTCCAGCGCCATGCTCGGGCCGCGCAGCCCCAGCGTGTGCGACACCCGGTTCGCGATCATGCTGCGGTGCACGCCGGTGATCGTCTGCGAGGTGATCGCCGCCGCGCCCCGCCGGTGCAGCAGGGCGGCGTAGTCGTCCCAGATCGCCCCCATGAACACGCCGGTCCGGCCGCCCCGCAGCGAGCCCGGCACGATCCCGGCGTCCTCGACGGCCTCCCACGCCAGCTCCAGCGCGAGCCGCTGCTGCGGGTCCATCGCGGCGGCGGTGCGCGGCGCGATCCCGAAGAACACCGGGTCGAATCCCGCCACGTCGTCGAGGAAGGCGCCCCGCTCCGGGGCGCCCTCGGCGTCCCAGCGTCCGTCCGGGACGCCGGTGATCGCGTGCCGCCCGTTCCACAGCAGGTCCCAGAAGGCGGCCGGATCCGGCGCCATCGGCAGCCGGCAGGCCATGCCGACGACCGCCACTGCGTCCGTGTTCGTCATGGACGCGACGCTCCCGGACCCGGCTGGAGAACCTCTCGGCTCGGGCTGTAGGGCGGGCTCCAGCGGTCCTCAAGCCCGGTTCGAACGGCCCGGACGACCGTTGGGCCCGTGGTAGGCAGACGCTGGTTCGTGACGCTGTTCCTCACCGACGTGTGGGAACGCTTCAGCTTCTATGGCATGCAGGCGATCCTGGTCCTCTACGCCGCGGACCCCGTGGCCGAGGGCGGGCTCGGGCTCCCCGGGACGACGGCCGCGGCGCTGTTCGGCGTGTACATGGCGATGGTGTTCATGCTCGCGCTGCCCGGCGGATGGCTGGGCGACCGCGTCCTCGGCGAGCGCCGCGCCGTCCTGTACGGGGCGGTCGCCATCGCGTCCGGCCACTACTGCATGGCGCTGCCGGTGCGGGGATGCACGTTCCTGGGCCTGGCCCTCATCGCGATCGGAACGGGGATCCTCAAACCGAACATGAGCGGGCTGCTGACCCGGTTCTACGGGCGCGGCGAGGCGGTCAAGCGGGAGGCGACGTTCTCGCTCTTCTACATGAGCGTGCAGGTCAGCGCGCTGCTGGCCCCGCTGGTGACGGGCCTGCTCGGGGAGACGGTGAGCTGGCACGCCGGGTTCCTCGCGGCGGGCGTGGGGATGACGCTGGGCGTCGCCCAGTTCGCCGCGGGCCGCTCGTCGTTCGGGGACGCGGGCGCGGCGCCGTCCAATCCGATCTCCCGGCCGGAGCTCCTGCGGGTCGTCCGGCGCGCGGGGCTCGTCGTCGCGGTCCCCGCCGCCGCGCTGGCCGCCGACGTCGCCCTCGGCACCTTCGCGATCGGGCACGTCCTCGCCGGTCTCGGCCTCACCGCCATGGTGGTGCCGTTCGTCGGGTACCGCGCGCTGCGCCGCCACCCGGACATGGCCGCCGCGAGGCCGCGCCTGTCCGGCTACTTCCGCCTTCTCCTCGCGGCCGCGCTGTTCTGGATGGGCGTGGGGCAGGCGGGGTCCCTGCTGAACCTGTTCGCGCAGGACGCGACGGACCGGACCCAGTTCGGCGTCACGATCCCGGCGGCCTGGTTCCAGTCGGCGATCCCCTTCTTCATCCTGGTCGCCGCGCCGCTGTTCGCGATGCTGTGGCTGCGGCTCGGGGCCCGCGCGTCGGTGCGGGTGAAGTTCGTCCTCGGCCTGGCGTTCGCCGCCGCGGGTTTCCAGGTGATGTCGCTGGCGGCCGCGGCGGCGTCGGACGGCCCGGTGTCACCGCTCTGGCTGGTGTGCGTGTTCCTGCTGCTGGCGTGCGGGGAGATCACCCTCGGCCCGGTCGGGATCAGCGCCGCCGCCGACGCCGCGCCCCCGGCGTTCCGGAACCGGGTGATCGGCCTGTGGTGGTTGTTCTGCGCCCTGGGCGTCGCGGTGGGCAGCCGGGTGGTGCATTTCTCGGACCCGCTGCCGGACGCCGTCTACTACCTGTTCCTCAGCGTCGTGCTGGCCGTCGCGGCCGTGCTCCTGACGCTCGGTTCCGCTCGTCTCGCCGGCAGACCGCCTACGACGAGACGCCGAGCCCGCAGAAGCAGCCTCTGTGAGCAGGGCACACCGATATGGTGGGCGATACTGGGATTGAACCAGTGACCTCTACCGTGTCAAGGTAGCGCTCTCCCACTGAGCTAATCGCCCTTGCGCAAACGCGTCGCGAGGTGGAGACGGGATTTGAACCCGTGTACACGGCTTTGCAGGCCGTTGCCTCGCCTCTCGGCCACTCCACCAGAGCGAGGCCGCCTGGGGCCTCATTCAGAGCGGACGACGGGATTCGAACCCGCGACCCTCACCTTGGCAAGGTGATGCTCTACCAACTGAGCCACGTCCGCTTGTCTGCCGGGGGCTTCCCCCTGGCGACATGGACAACTCTAGCGGAATTTCAGAGCGGCTGCGTACTCGTCCGTGGCGGAGTCGGTGCTCTCGGCGTGCAGCGAGTTCCAGAACGCCAGCTCGCTGTCCTCTTCGAGGTGGGCGATCCGGCCCCAGAACTCGCGGTCCTCGGCCTCGTGGGCGGCGGCGAGCGACAGCGCGGGCATGATCGTGGTGCCGGCCTCGGCGGCGTCCAGGTCGGCGGGGGCGACGTCGGCCGGGAGTGCGGCGGGCACGACGGGCGCGGCCGGCCGGTGGTGCCTGCCGCGCTTGCGGACGCGGATGGGCGGCGCGGTCGGGGTCTTGGCGGCGGCCGCGCGGCGACGGCGAGGGCGGCGGTGCCGCACAGGACCAGGGCGAGGACGCCGCCGAGGGCGACCTCCTGGACGGGAAGCTGCTGTCCGCCGGACGAGCCGTGGTCCTGCTCGTGCGAACCGGTCGCCGCCCGGGGGTTGGCGAGCTGGTCGACCTTCGGCGCGGGCGCCGCGTGCTTGGGCGTGTACTTCTGCGCCACCTGGACCTTGCCGGGGTAGCCGAAGCCGACCACGTGGTCCATGTCGCGCGTCTTGCGCATCAGTTTGTAGCCGTCGGCGTTGGCCTCGATCGTGTGGAGCGTCTCGCCCTCGACCTTCTCGACGATGCCGACGTGGTCGATCTGGTCGAGGTCGTCCGAGCCGTTCCAGTCGTAGAAGACGATCGCGCCGGGCTCGGGCTCGTCGCCCCAGGCGTCGTGCTCCTCGAACCACTTGGCGTGGTCGGGGGTGGCGGCGAACTGGCCCGCCTGGTCGGTGACGCCCGCCTTGTCGGCGGCCCAGGCGAGGAACATGTCGCACCAGGGCGCCGTCGTGAAGTACGGGTTGTGGTCGTCGTCGATCTTCTCGGTCCACCAGTCGCCGAACTTGGTGTAACCGTCGTCCTTCTCGGTGTAGCCCAGTTCCTCGCGGGCCACTTCGAGCAGCTTCTCGCCGATGGGGTCCAAACCCGTTCCCCCCGATCAAGGTCACGTTCTGATCTCGACGGAATGTAGTCGAGGTAAAGAGGGGGCGGCAAGCCGAACCGGGGAAGCCGTCAATTTCGACTACTCAGAAGTAGCCCCTCGGGAGGACGGTCACCGGGCACGGCGCCGCCCGCAGGACCTTGAGCGCCACCTCGCCCAGGAAGACGCGGTGCGCGGCGGCGTCCTCGCTGGACGCGCAGATGAGGAGCTCCCCGTCGGCCCAGACGACGTCGTCCATCGCGGCCGCGACGTCGGCGCCCTCGGCGAGGTCGGCGGTGACGTCCTCGGACGGGACGTCGGCCGCCTCCAGCGCGAGCCTGATCGCCAGCGCCTGGTCGTCGCGGAGCCGTTCGGGGTCCTCGCCGAGACAGAGCGTGACGAGCCGCAGCGGCACCCCGAGCCGCTCGGCGGCCACCGCCGCGCGCACCACCGCCTCGTCGCACTGCGGGCGGCGCACGTACATGACGGTGATCCGGTCCAAGCCGTCGCGCGGGCTGTACCCGGACGGGGCGAGCATCACGGCCTCCGTGGCCGAGTGCAGCAGGTGGTCGGCGGCCGCCCCGACGCCGATGCGCCCGTGCGCGCCGCCCTCAGGGGAGCCGGCGACGATGACGTCGTGATCCGCCCGGCCAGCGCGGTCAGCCCGCGCCCGACGCTGCGTCCCTCCTGGGCGTGCAGCTCGGCGGGTTCCTCGTCGAGGAGCGCGGCGGCCTGCGCCAGCACGGTCTGCGCCTCGCTCGCGGCGCCCGGCCGGTCGGGCGGGTGGACCGTCGCGACGCTCAGCCTGCCGCCGGTCACCGCGACGATCGCGCGCGCGAGGTCGAGCGCCTCCCGGCCGCCGGTGTCATGGACGTATCCGACGAGGACGTGG
Organism: Actinomadura sp. CNU-125; assembly: GCF_001942465.1. Lineage (GTDB taxonomy): Bacteria > Actinomycetota > Actinomycetes > Streptosporangiales > Streptosporangiaceae > Spirillospora. The sequence continues at coordinate 2,162 of NZ_MKJY01000281.1, read as the reverse complement.
TCTCCGATCACATGCGGAGCATTCCCCCCGAGCGGCAGGTCAGACACCATCCGATTGGGGCGATCTTGGGCGATGTGAGGTAGTTTTTCGGGGTTGTCACTATTTGGGGGGATCCATGGGGGCCGAGGTGACCGACCTCGAGGCCGGGCGCTGGACCGTCGACCCGGTGCACTCGGAGATCACGTTCACGGTGCGGCACCTGATGACCACGGTGCGCGGCTCGTTCACCGACTTCGGCGGGGAGGTGGAGATCGGGGACGACCCGCTCGACTCGTCCGCGCTCGCCGAGATCCGGATGGCCTCCATCGACACCCGCAGCGACGAGCGCGACGCCCATGTCCGCTCGGCCGACTTCCTCGACGTCGAGAACCACCCGGTCATGACGTTCGTCGGGCACGGGGTCGAACGCGCCGCGATCGGCCGCCGCGCCCGCAACCCGCGCTACCACATCGACGGCGAGCTGACGATCAAGGGCGTCACCCGTCCCGTCCGGCTGCTGACCGAGTTCCACGGCATCAGCCCCGACCCGTGGGGCGGCACCCGCGCGGGCTTCACCGCCACGACGTCGATCAGCCGCAGCGACTTCGGCATCGAGTTCAACGTCCCGCTGCAGGGCGACAAGGTCATGCTCGGCGACACCATCGCGATCGCCCTGGAGATCCAGGCCGTCCACGCCACCGCGGACTCGCCCGCCTCGCCCCGCGCGCCCGGGAGGGAACCGCCGCCCGCCGCCGCTCGTCCGACCGGTGATGATCGAAGAGCGGCTGGCGCGGGTGACGGCGAAACTCGAGACCCTCCGGGCGGACGGCCGCCTCCCCGCGTTCGGCCCGCCGCCGCGGGAGGAGCGGGTGGCGGCGTTCGAGGAACTCAACGGGATCCGACTGCCGGACGGCTACCGCCGGTTCGTCACCACGATCGGCAACGGCGGCCCCGGCCCGTACCAGGGACTGCGGGCGCTCGACCTCGGCCGATGCGACACCCGGCTCGCGGGGGAGTTCCCCTACGGGCCGGGCGACCTGCCGGGGACGTGGACCCAGGAGGCGACCGAGTGGACGTACTGGTCCCCCTACCGCGGAAGCATCCCCCTCGCGCGGCAGCACGACATCGAGTGGGAGTACCACGAGACCGCCGAACCGGAGTCGCGGCTCGTCCTGTCCGGCCCGGGGCGCGGCCGCGTCGTCCTCGTGGACGCGAGCCGCGACTGGTTCCCGCCGATCTACCACCCCGCCCCGGACTTCCTCGCCTGGTACGAGGAGTGGCTGGACGACCCGTCCGCGCGGCGGTACCGGTCCGGTTCGGACTTCGATCGCCAAGACCGGCTGTTCCCCAACGAACGTGACGACTCCGACCAGGACGAAGTCCTCTGGGCCACGCACGCCTTCGCGGCGACCACCGGCAACCGGCGGACGGAACAGGCGCTGCCGCGAAGTTGCGAGGCTCTGGCGGAGATGGCCCTGGACGCGCCGTCCGCGCGCGTCCGGGCGGCCGCCGCCTGGGCGCTGCCGCGGGTACGCGGCGACGTGGGCCGCTACGCGCTGCCGCTGCTGCGCGACCCGGGACGCGCGGGTCCGGGGCATCGCGGTCCGCGCGGTGGCCCGCTCGGCGGAGGTGGAGCACGCGGAGGCCGAGGCGGCGCTCCGTCCGCTGATCGGCGACCCCGACCCGGAGGTCCGGGCCGCGGCGGCCGCGGCCCTGCGGGCGGATCCCAAGCTGCGCGAACTCCTCGCCGACCCCGACCCCCGAGCCCGCGCGGCGGCCCTAGGCAGGCTCCCGACCGGCCCCTACACGCCGGACGACCGGCGGAACGCCGCCGTGGCGGCCGCCCGCCCCCTCCTGCGCGATCCTGACCCGGACGTGCGCGCCGCCGCCGTCACCGGGCTCGGCCGCGAACACAAGGACGTCCCCTGGATCGAGCCGATGCTGCACGCCGCCCTCACCGACCCCGCCGTCCAGGTTCGGCGGGCGGCCGCCCACCGCCTGCTGCGGTTCGCCGGACGGCCCGCGCGGCTGCAGGCCGCGCCCGTCCTGCTCGCGGACCCGGACCACGTCGTCCGCTACGAGACCCTGTACTGGCTGGGGCGCGGCACGGCCCGGGCGCTGGCCGCGCCCGCCCGCTACTGGGCCGCCCGCACCGCGAGCTGCTGCGCGGCGCCCCGGACCCG
>NZ_MKJY01000280.1 GCF_001942465.1 Actinomadura sp. CNU-125 | reverse complement strand
GCCTCCAGGGGGATTCGGGGGATCTGCATTGATCAAGCCCCCGCGGCCCCGTTTCATTCCCGCCGCCGCACCGCCCCAGGTGACGGCGGACGGACGCGCGCGTCGGCGGGCCGGTGCGGTGCGCCCCCGAGCGCACCGCACCCGGCCCCGTCCGGAACGGGAGCCGCCCGCCGCTCAGGCCGGCACGTGGCTCTTCTTGCGGGTCCAGTGCCGGTGGGCGGCGACGGCGTCGACGAACCTGGCGGCGAAGTCGCCGCCGTGCCCTCGGGTCGTTACAACGCCTTGGTCCACCACCGCGTTCCCGCCCGCGCTCTCGTCGGCGAACCGCACCCCGGTGAGACCGGCCCGCTCCAGCAGGCCGATGCCCTCGTCGACGGCGGCGACGGCCTTGCAGTGGACGAACGCCTCGGCGACGAAGTGGACGGCGTCGCCGTCCTGCGACAGCGTGCGGACGCTCGCCTCGCCGCCGGGCACGAGCACCGCGTCGTACAGCACGGACGCCACGGTCGGCATCGCCTTCGTGACCTCGACCTGGCCGCCGTTGGCCGCCTGCACGTAGCCGTCCGCGGCGGCGAGCACCTCGACGATCGCGCCCCGGTCGGTGAACGCCTCGCCGATCGCCGCGACGGCCGCCGAGTCGACGCCGTCGGCGACCAGCACGGCGATCTTGCGGCCCAGCACCGAGTCGGCGGGCGAGTTCGCCTGGCTCAGCGCGGGCGAGCTGCGCCCGTGGTTGGCGACCGCGGCGGTGCCGGGCGGCTCGACGCCGATCCCCTTCGCCACCGCCACGGCGAGGTCGTGGTCGACGCGGCCGAGGTGGCCGACGACGCCCTCGCGGATGTGCATGTGCTCGCACTTGCCGAGCTCGAAGCGGAACGCGCCGACGATGTGTTCCTTCTCCCAGTCGGCCATGCTGTTCCAGAACAGCGTCGCCTGGGAGTAGTGGTCCTGGAAGCTGTCGCTCCGCTTGCGGATCTTGGCGCCGTCGACCCGCTCCGCGTAGTGGGTGAAGGAGCCCGCGCCGCCGACGGCCGGGCAGCCGCCCGACAGGCTGTTCTTGTGGTAGGCGGAGCGGGCCCCGTTGATGTCCATCTGGTGGTAGCCGTCGCGGTGGTGGTTGCGGGACGGCGCCACGGGGCGGTTCACCGGGATCTGCGGGAAGTTCGGCCCGCCGAGCCGGATCAGCTGCGTGTCCAGGTAGGAGAACAGGCGCGCCTGAAGCAGCGGGTCGTTGCTGAAGTCGATGCCGGGGACGATGTTGGCGGTGTGGAAGGCGACCTGCTCGGTCTCGGCGAAGAAGTTGTCCGGGTTGCGGTTCAGTTTCATCCGGCCGATCGGACGGACCGGGACCTCCTCCTCCGGAATGATCTTCGTGGCGTCGAGCAGGTCGAAGTCGAACTTGTGCTCGTCCTCGGCCGGGACGAGCTGCACGCCCAATTCGTACTCGGGGAACGCGCCCGCCTCGATGCGGTCCCACAGGTCCCGGCGGTTGAAGTCGGGGTCCTTCCCGCCGATCTTCTGGGTCTCGTCCCAGGCCAGGGAGTGCGTGCCGAGGATCGGTTTCCAGTGGAACTTCACGAACGTCGGACGGCCCTCGGCGTTGATCAGCCGGAACGTGTGGACGCCGAAGCCCTGCATGGTCGCGTAGCTGCGCGGGATCGCCCGGTCCGACATCAGCCACATCATCATGTGCAGCGTCTCGGGTTGCAGCTGCACGAAGTCCCACAGGGTGTCGTGCGCCGACTGCGCCTGCGGGATCTCGCTGGACGGTTCGGGCTTCACCGCGTGCACGAAGTCGGGGAACTTGATGCCGTCCTGAATGAAGAAGACGGGCATGTTGTTACCGACGAGGTCGAAGTTTCCCTGGCGGGTGTAAAACTTCGTCGCGAATCCGCGGACGTCCCGGACGGTGTCGGCCGAACCGCGCGACCCCGCGACCGTCGAGAACCGGACGAACACGGGTGTGGTGATCGAGGTGTCGCAGAGCAACTCGGCGGTGGTGTAGTCCGCGAGGGAGTCGGTGAGGACGAACTGTCCGTAGGCGCCCGAGCCGCGCGCGTGCACGACCCGTTCCGGGATCCGCTCGTGGTCGAAGTGGGTGATCTTTTCCCGGAGGTGGAAGTCCTCCAGCAGGCTGGGGCCGCGCTCGCCCGCCGCGAGCGAGTTGTCGGTGTCGTCGACCGCAATCCCCTGGTCGGTCGTGAGGGCCGCCCCTTCCGGGCTCACCCGCCACTGTTCCAGCTGATCCTGTTTGTCGTCGCGGCCGCCGTCGACCATCTTCGCTCCTTGTGACGCGCACGGGTGGGACTCTCCGTGCTCGCCGCTACCCGAGACCATCGGCGACATGCCCGCCTTGACCGGAACTTTGGCGACGCGCCGCCGGACCGGGCGCGCCCCGGCACGGCGGGCGGTGCGGCACCCTTTTTCCGTGTCGTCATGCGGCACGAGGACGTGTCAGGTCCTGGAATCCGCTACGGTCATGGACGCCGCGTTGGCGAGGGGAAGGAACACGGAGCACACATGGCCGAGAAGGTCATTCGGGTGGACGACATGGACGGGTCCGAAGGATCCGATGTCGACAAGCGGGACTTCGAAGTCCTGGATCGTACGTTCACGATCGACTTGAGCGACGACAACTACAAGCGCCTGAACGAGTTGCTGGACGGTCTCGCGCCGTTCATCGAGAACGCCGCCGAGGTCAAGCCCGCCGGGAAGGGACGCAAGTCCCGCACCGCGAAGATCAAGGGCTACACGAACGCGGATGTGCGCTCGTGGGCATTGCGAGAGGGCGTCGAAGTCTCCGAACGTGGCAAGATATCGGATGAGGTCTATGCTGCATTCATCGAGGCTCATCCGGACGCGAAGCCGGACGCATAGTTAGGGAGTCCCCGCATGGCACAGAAGGTCGAAGTCCTGCTCGTGGACGACATCGACGGCGGAGAGGCGGACGAGACCGTCAGCTTTTCCCTCGATGGGACCACGTACGAGATCGACCTGAGCAAGAAGAACGCCGACAAGCTCCGCGCGGGTCTGGAGCCGTTCGTGGCGGCGCCCGCAAGGCGCGCAAGACGACCGGTCGCACGGGTCGCGGCACTCGTACCGCGAACAGCCGGGAGCGCTCCGCCGAGATTCGCGAGTGGGCGAAGAACCGGGGCATCAAGGTCAATGAGCGGGGCCGTATCCCCGCTCACGTGATCGAGAAGTACGAAGCCGCGCACTAGCGCGGTCCCGCCGCGCACCGCGGCGGCGTTCGGCGTCTTCTCGAGGCCGGGGTGAAATTCTCATCACCCCGGCCTCGCGCATGCTCGGCCCCGTCCGCGACCTTCGGCGCAGGACGTATTTTCTTCCCGGAAACCGTCACAATCCCTGGACAATTGCCGCAAATGTAACCAATCACTGACGGTCGGCTTTATCGCCCCGTTGCCCGCTCCCCCGGGCGCGATCGGTCCCCTCGGACGGGGTAGGGAGGCCATCGGACGAACGTGGAAGGGGGCGCCGGAGGTGGACGCCGCGCTCGGGCTGCTGGCCGTCCTGCTGCTGACCGCCGCGACCGGGTACTTCGTCGCGCAGGAGTTCGCGTTCGTCACCGCGGACCGCCCGGCGATGGACCAGCGGGCCGCCGAGGGCGACCGCGCGGCGGCGCGGGCCGTACGGGTGATGGGGCGGCTGTCGTTCATGCTGTCGGGCGCGCAGCTCGGCATCACGGTCACCGCGCTGGTGGTCGGGTACATCGCCAAGCCCGCGCTGGCCGACCTGATCGCGCCCGCGCTGACGGCGTCCGGGGTGCCGGAGGGGGCGACCGGGAGCATCGCGGTGGCGCTGGGGTTCGCGCTGGCCACCGTGATCCAGATGGTGCTGGGCGAGCTGTTCCCCAAGAACCTGGCACTGGCGAAGGCCGAGTCGCTGGCGCGCGCGCTGGCCGGGTCCACCCTGGTGTACCTGACCGTGGCGGCGCCGCTGATCCGGCTGTTCGACAGGTCCGCCAACCGTCTCGTCCGGGCGGTGGGCATCGAACCGGTCGAGGAACTGCATCACGGCGCGACGCTGGAGGAGCTGGGGCACATCATCGGCGAGTCCGGCGAGCAGCTCCCGGCGGGCCACGCGGACCTGCTGGAGCGGGCGCTGGCGTTCTCCGAGCGGGACGCCGAGGAGGTCATGGTGCCCCGCGTGGACGTCGTGACGGTGCCGGTCACCGCCCTGGCCGCCGACCTCGACGAGATCATCTCCGCGACGGGCCGGTCCCGCTTCCCCGTCGTCGGCACCCGCGTCGACGACGTGGTCGGGGTGGTGGGGCTGGAGGAGCTGGTGGCGCTCGCGCCCGATGCGGCGGCGCGCACCCGCGTCGGCGACATCGCCCGGCCGCCGCTGCTGCTGCCGTCCTCGCTGCCGCTGCCGCAGGTCGTGCTGCGGCTGCAGGCGGCCGGCGAGACCCCGGCCTGCGTGGTCGACGAGTACGGCGGCTTCGCGGGGCTCATCACCTGGGAGGACGTCGCCGAGGAGCTGGTCGGCGAGATCGCCGACGAGAACGAGCCGGACGAGGACCTGGCGATCCGCCGCGGCGAGTGGTGGACGACCGACGCCGGGCTGCGGGTGGACGAGGTCGAGCACGAGACGGGGATCGCGCTGCCGGAGGGCGACTACGAGACGGTCGCGGGCCTGCTGCTGCAGCGGCTCGGCCGCGTCGCCCGGCCCGGCGACGTGGTCGACGTCGCGCTGCCGCAGACCCGGCTGGACGAGCCCGCGCGGACCGCGATCGTCGAGGTGCTGACCGTCCGGCGGCACGTCCCCGGGCTGGTGCGCGTCCGGACCGTGGAGGGGAACGGGCACCCGCACGAGCCCGGGAACGGAAACGGGCACCCGCACGAGCCCGGGAACGGGGACGGCGGCGGGAGGGGGCGGCGGTGAACCTCGGGCTCGGCGCGGTCGTGACGCTGGCGCTGCTGGCGGGCAACGGTTTCTTCGTCGCCACCGAGTTCGCGCTGGTGGCGGCCAAGCGGCCGCGGCTGGAGCGGGCGGCGGCGCACGGCAGCCGGGCCGCGGGCACGGCGGTGGCCGGCATCGACGAGCTGACGCTGACCCTCGCGGGCGCGCAGCTCGGGATCACGATGTGCTCGCTCGGGCTCGGCCTGGTGTCGGAGCCGGTGTTCGCCGAGACGCTGGCACCCCTGGCGCACGCCGCCGGGCTCCCCGACGGCGCGTCGCACGCGGTCGCGTTCGTCCTCGCGCTGGCGCTGGTGACGTTCCTGCACATGGTGGTCGGGGAGATGGCGCCGAAGTCGTGGGCGATCACGGCGCCGGAGCGGTCGGCGACCGTCCTCGGACCGCCGTTCCGGGCGTTCAGCATCGTGATGCGGCCGGTGCTGGCGGCGCTGAACGGCGGGACGAACCTGCTGCTGCGGGCGATCGGCTTCCGGCCGACGACGACCCGGAAGGCGGCGCGGACGCCCGAGCAGCTCCGCAACATCGCGGTGGAGTCGCGGCGGCTCGGCCTGATCGGGGAGACGGACCTGACGCTGCTGACGGCGGCGCTGGACGCCGTGCGCGTGCCGCTCGCCGACCTCGCGATCCCGGTGGAGGCCATCGTGTCCGTCCCGGCGGACGCGTCGCCGCAGGAGGTGATCGAAACGGCCGCGCGGACCGGCCGGATCCGCATCATGCTGCGCGGCTTCGACCGGGCCGGACGGGCGCGCATGGTGCACGTCCGCGACGCCTACCTGGCCCGCGCCCGCCGCCGGGACGTCACCGCGGGCGAGCTCGCGCATCCGGTGCCCGCGATGCCGATCACGACGCCGGTCGGCGAGGCCGTCGCGACGCTGCGGGCGCAGCACAGCCATCTGGGTCTCGCGGTGGACGGCGAGGGCCGCGTCGCGGGCCTGGTCAGCCTGGACGATCTGCTGACCACGCTGCTGGCGGTCCGCTGACCCGCCCGCGACATGTCAACGAAGGTTGACGCACGGCCGGTCGTCAACCTACATTGACATGCATGAGCGATGGAGTGACGCTCGCCCGCGAGGCGGGCAGCCGGGATCCGGCGGTGGGACTGCGGGCCGTCCGCGCGCTGCGCGAACTGGCCGAGCGCCTGGAAGGCCTGCAGGTCGCCTCCGCCCGCGAGCGCGGCTGGTCCTGGCAGGAGATCGCGGACCACCTCGGCGTGAGCCGGCAGGCGGTCCACAAGAAACACGGCGGCGGGCGCCGCCTCCTCCCGAAGAAGGAGCAGTAGGAATGTTCGAACGGTTCACCAAGGACGCCCGCGAGGCCGTCACCGGCGCCCAGGGGCAGGCCCGCGACCTCGGCCACGGGTACATCGGCACCGAGCACCTCCTACTCGCGCTCGTCGCCGCCGACGGCGGCACCGCCCGGACGCTGCGCGAGCACGGGCTCGACGCGGCCGCGCTGCGGGCCCGTCTCGGCGAGGCGGGCGGCGGCGATCTCGACGGAGACGCCCTGCGGGCCATCGGCATCGATCTGGAGGCCGTCCGCCGGGCCACCGAGGACAGCTTCGGGGAGGGCGCCCTGGACGCGCCGGGCCGCGGGAACGGCCGGCCGCAGGCCCACCTCCGGTTCACCAAGGACGCCAAGAAGGCCCTGGAGCTGAGCCTGCGGCACGCGATCCGGCTCAAGCAAAAGCACATCAATGCCGGGCACATCCTGCTCGGCCTGCTGCACGACGACGACTTCCGCGCGGTGCGGCTCACCTGGGAGTCGGGCGCGGACGTGGCCGAACTCCGTTCCGACATCACCCGCATGCTGACGTCCGAGGCGGCCTGAGGCCCGGTCCCCGGACGCCCCGCGGCCCGGCCGCCCGTCAGCCGCCGGACCGCGACCCGAGCGCCGCCGCGCAGGCCCGGGTGCGGACGGGATCGCCCGGGAACCGCCGCGCGCACTCCGCCCGGACCCAGGACGGGTCGCTCGGCGCGGGCTCGGCCGGTTCCTTCCGCGGCACGGGCGCCGGTTCGGGTTCGG
>NZ_MKJY01000279.1 GCF_001942465.1 Actinomadura sp. CNU-125 | reverse complement strand
CGGCGGCGACCGCCGCCAGCACCCGCGACGAGGCCGCCGGTCAGGGCTTCGGCGGTCGCCGCGTCGAACAGGTCGGCGGAGTAGTCGAGGATCAGCCGCAGCTCGCCGTCCGGCGCCTCGCGGAAGATGAAGTCGAGGTCGAACTTCGCCGCGCCGGGAGCGAACGGCGCCTCCCGCTGTTCGAGGCCGGGGAACCGCACGTCCCCCACGCCCTGGTTCTCGTAGCCGACCATCACCTGGAACAGCGGGTTGCGGCCCGGCACCCGGCGCGGCCGCAGCGCCTCCACCAGCGCCTCGAACGGCAGGTCCTGGTTGGCCAGGCCCGCGAGGTCGGCCTCCCGGACGCGCCCGAGCAGCCCGGCGAACGTCGGCGCGCCGGACAGGTCGGCGCGCAGCACCAGCGTGTTGACGAAGAACCCGACGAGGTCGGCGGCGGCCTCCTCGGTGCGGCCCGCGACCGGGCTGCCGAGCGGGACGTCGTCGCCCGCGCCCGCCCGGTGCAGCAGCGCCGCCACCGCCGCCTGCCCGACCATGAACATGCTGGCCCCGGCGTCGCGGGCGACGCGGCGGAGCCGTCCGGTGAGGTCCCGGCGGGCAGGTCGGCGTGCAGCTCGGCGCCGCGCTGCCCGACCGTCCCGGGGCGGGCGCGGTCCACCGGCAGCGGGACCTTCCTCCGGCGCGCCCGCGAGCGCCCGCGCCCAGTGGTCGAGCTGCCCGGCATGGACGCTGCCCGGGTCGAGCGGGTCGCCGAGCAGCTCCCGCTGCCACAGCGCGTGGTCGGCGTACTGGACGGGCGGCGGCTCCCACCCCGGTGCGGCCCCGCCGAGCCGCGCGGCGTACGCCGCGGCGACGTCCCGCGCGAACGGGCCGAACGACCACTCGTCGAACGCGATGTGGTGGAACACCGCGAGCAGCAGGTGCTCGCGTTCGCCCTCGGGGAACACCGCGACCCGCAGCGGGAGGTCGGCGGCGAGGTCGAACGGCCGGGCGATGAACGCGGCCGGGTCGCCGTCCGCGACCTCCAGGACGGGCCGCGCCTCCGCGGGCGACAGGATCCGCTGGTGCGGGGCGCCCTCGTGGTCGGCGAACACGGTGCGCAGCGTCTCGTGCCGGGCCACCACGTCCGACCGCCGCCTCCAGCGCCGCCCGGTCGAGGTCGCCGCGCAGCCGCACGCCGAGGGGCAGGTGGTAGCGTCGCGCGGGCGTCGTCCTCGCGGAGCAGCTGGTCGAGCAGCCACAGCCGGTTCTGCGCGGACGACGCCGGGACGAGCCCGTCCCGCTCGCGCGGCGCGAGGACGGGCCGGTCGGCGGCGCCCGCCCGGCGGTGCGCCCGCGCGGCCAGCTCCGCGACCGTCGGCGCCTCGAACAGGTCGCGGATCGCCAGCTCGGCGCCCAGCACCGCGCGGGCCCGTCCGACGAGCCGGGTGGCCAGCAGCGAGTGCCCGCCGAGGTCGAAGAAGTCGTCGTCGATGCCCGGCGCCCGGCGCGTCCAGCACCTCCGCGAACAGGGTGCACAGCAGGTGCTCGACGGGCGTGCGCGGCGGCCGTCCGGTGCGGCGCGGCCCGGCCCCGCCGGGGTCGGGCAGGGCGCGGCGGTCGAGCTTGCCGTTGACGGTGAGGGGCAGCGCGTCCAGCGTCATGATCGCGCTCGGCACGAGGTAGCCGGGCAGCCGCCGCTTGAGCCCTTCCCGCACGCGCGCGGCGAGCACCCCGAGGTCGCGCGCCGCGACGGGGTCGTTGGCGTAGGAGGCGGGCGCCCGGCCGGGCGCGGCCGGGAGGTGCGCGGGCGCGCCGCCGAACACGGCGTCGTACCGTCCGATCTCGTCGGAGGGCGTGAGGACGGCGCCCGGGAACCGCGCGCGGAAGTCCTCGGGCTCGATCCCGGCGGGCGGCGCGTCCAGCGCGGCGCGGGCGTCCCCGGCGGACCCGCCGTCCCGCAGGACGCGCACCGCCGCCACCTCCCCGGAGAGCCGCGGGTCGGGAATCCCCCGGACGCGCAACGGCCCGGAGCCCCCGGCGAGCAACCCCTCGATCTCCTCCATGCCCGACCTGTCGGACATCGCCTCGGCGTTCGGGGCGGATGCGGCGGCTCGCGGTGGCGTGTCCCGGTCTTCGTCCAGGGCAGCCGGGGCGCCGGGGGGCGTCGTGCCGGGCCAGTCGATGACGGACGGCTCGGGGTCGGGGTCGGGGGCGAGGTCGGGGCCGGGCTTGTAGAGGATCGCGTCGTAGCGGTGGCGGGTCAGTTCGTTGTGGTGGACGCCGCGGCGGGTGAGGACGTCGACGCGGGCGGGGCCGTCGAGCGCGGCGAAGAACGCCGGGTCGAGGAGGAGCTCCTTCTCCATGCGGACGGCGCGGTCGATCGCGTCGAGGTCGGTGTCGCCCCGGCCGAGGCGGACGGCGGCGTGCAGGCAGCGGACGGTGCGCAGGTCGCGGACGTCGCCGACGAACAGCGCGCCCCCGGGCGCGAGGAGCCGCATGGCCTCGGCGACGACGTCTTCGAGGTATCCCGCGCCCGGGAAGTACTGGACGACCGAGTTGATGACGATCGTGTCGAAGTGGGCTTCGGGGAGTCCTTCGGTGTCGTGCGCGGGACGGCAGCTCAGCCGGACCGGCGAGCCGGGGCCGAGGTCGGCGCGGAGCTTGTCGATGACGGGCGCGGAGAAGTCGGTGCCCCAGTACTCGTCGGCGCCGGGCGCGAGGCGGGTGAGCAGCAGTCCCGCGCCGACGCCGATCTCCAGGACGCGGCGCGGGTTCAGGCCGCGGATGCGCTCGATGGTCGTCTCGCGCCATTCGCGCATGTCGTCGAGCGGGATCGGGGCGCCGTCGTAGCTGCTGTCCCAGCCGGCGAACTCCTCGGCGTGGACGACCGTCCCGACCTCGGTGTACTCGGCGTCGTAGATCTGCCGCCACTCGGCGATCTGCTCCTCGGCGGCGCCCTCGCGCGCGCCGTCCGGGACGACGTAGCCGAGGAGCCGCCGGACGCCGGGGACGTCGGTGTCGGCGGCGACCACGGCGGCCTGCCCGACGCCGGGTTCGGCGGCGAGCGCGGCCTCGACCTCGGCGAGCTCCACCCGGTAACCGCGGATCTTCACCTGGTCGTCGGTGCGGCCGAGGAAGTCGATGTTGCCGTCGTCGCGGACGCGCACCAGGTCGCCGGTGCGGTACATGCGCCCGCCGGACGCGTCGAACGGGTCGGCGACGAACCGTTCGGCGGTGAGGTCGGCGCGGCCGAGGTAGCCGCGGGCGAGGCCCGCCCCCGCGATGTACAGCTCGCCGGGCGTGCCGGGCGGGACGGGCCGCAGCGCGGCGTCCAGCACGTGACCGCGGGTGTTCCAGATGGGTTTGCCGACCGTCGGGGTGGCGCTGTCCTCGGTGCCGCCGCCGAGCGTGTTGATCGTGTACTCGGTGGGCCCGTACAGGTTGTAGCCGAGGACGCCGTCGGCGTCGGCGAGCCGGTCCCAGACGGACGCGGGGACGGCCTCGCCGCCGAGCAGGACGAGCGGCGGCCGGTGCTCGCCGTCCAGCAGGCCCTCGTCGAGGAGCTGCTGCGCGTAGGTCGGGGTCACGTTGATGACGTCGACGCGGTGCCGTCGCAGGTAGTCGGTGAGGGCTTCGGCGTCGCGGCGGAGGTCCTCGTCGCAGACGTGCACCTCGTGCCCCTCGACGAGCCAGAGCAGCTCCTCCCACGACATGTCGAACGAGAACGACACCGTGTGCGCGATCTTCAGCGGACGCCCGTTCGTGGCGTCCATGACGGGCTCGAAGATGTTCGCGCGGTGGTTGTACTGCATGTTCGTCAGCCCCCGGTACGGGGTGACGACGCCCTTCGGCCGCCCGGTGGACCCGGACGTGTAGATGACGTAGGCGGGATGGTCGAGCCGGCCGGGGGTGCCGGGCGCGAAGCCGGGCGTCTCCTCGGGGGCGAGGTCGTGGCCGGGCAGGTCGGCGAGGGCGGCGGCGGTGCCGGGGTCGTCGAGCGCGAGGACGGCGCCGGTGTGCGCGAGCCCGGCGGCGATGTCGCGGTGCGACACCAGGACGGCCGGGCCCGCGTCGGCGATCATGTAGTCGAGCCGGTCGGCCGGGTAGTCGAGTTCGAGCGGCAGGTAGGCGGCGCCGGTGCGCAGCACCGCGAACAGCGCCACGACCATTCGCGCGGACCGCGGCAGGGCGAGCGCGACGACCCGTTCGGGTCCGGCGCCGTGCGCGATCAGCAGCCGCGCGAGCCGGTTGACCTCGGCGTTCAGTTCCCCGTAGGTGAGCCGGACGTCCGGCGGCGAGACGAGCGCGGCGCGTCCGGCCGCCGGGCGGCCCGGTCGGCGAGCAGCTCGGCGACCGTCACCTCCGGGACGGGCCGCACCGCCTCGGCGCGGTCGCGGCGGAGCCGCTCGTGCTCGGCGGGGACGAGCAGGTCGACGCGGTGGGACGGGGTGTCGGGCGCGGCGGCGAGCGTCTCCAGGACCCGGACGTACCGGTCGGCGATCCGTCCGGCCTCGGCCTCGGTGAACGCGTCGCCGCGGACCATGACGCGCAGCGCGGCGTCCGGCTCGACGACCATCGTCACCGGGTAGTGGGTGGCGTCGCGGACCTCCCGGCCGACGACCCGCAGGTCGCCGGACGGGCCGAAGCCCCGGTCGGTCGCATGCCGGGGAAGTTCTGGAAGACGAACAGCGTGTCGAACAGGGTGCCGAGGCCGGTGGCGCGCTGCACGTCGGCGAGCGCGACGAACGTGTGGTCGAACAGTTCCGACTGCTCGGCCTGCACCCGTCGCAGGACGGCCGTCAGCGGGTCGGCCGGCGCGGCCCGCACCCGCACGGGGACGGTGTTGAACAGCAGGCCGACCATCGACTCGACGCCGTCGACGTCGGGGTGGCGGCCGGACACCGAGGCGCCGAACACGACGTCGTCGCGTCCGGTCATGGCCATGAGCACCAGGCCCCACGCGGTCTCGAACAGGGTGCCGGGGGTGACGCCGTGGTCGCGGGCGACGGCGGCGAGGCGGTCGGCGAGCCCGGCGGGCAGGTCGCGGTGCACCTCCGCGGCGGCGGCGAGGTCGGCGGGGGCGTCGACCAGGCCGGGACGGACGAGCGCCGGTTCGTCGAACCCGGACAGCGAGCGCGCCACGCGTCCACGGCGGCGTCCCGGTCGCGCCCGTTCACCCAGTCGAGGAACGCGCGGAACGACGGGACGGGCCGGGCGGCCTCGGCGGCGGCGTCGGTGTAGGCGTCCAGCAGCGAGGTGACCAGCAGCCCGCCCGACCAGCCGTCGAGCAGGATCAGCTCGGACGTCAGCACCAGCCGGTGGTCGCCGTCGGCGAGGCTCGCGAGCCCGAACCGGATGAGCGGCGGCGCGGACGGGTCGAACGGCTCGGCGCGCTGCGCGTCGACGAACGCCTCCAACTCGTCCTCGCCGGACACGCGGGCGTGCGTCCACGGGGGCTCGAAGTCGTCGGGGACGAACTGGACGGCGCGGTCGCCGTCCGTCCGGAACCCGGCCCGCAGGTTGAGGAACTTGCGCAGGACGGTCCGGACGGCGTCCCCCATCCGCGCCGGGTCGACCGGGCCGGACAGTTCCACGACGGCCTGCTGCACGTAGACGTCGCGGCCCTCGCCCGCGAGCATCAGGTGGAAGAGCAGCCCTTCCTGCAGCGGCGACAGCGGCAGCTCGCCGGACGCGTCCGCGTCCTCGGCCGCGGCGGAACCGGCGGCCGTGGCCTCGGCGGCCTTCGCGAGGGCCTCGACGGTCCGCAGGCGGAACACGTCCCGGACGGTGAACGCCAGCCCGGCGCGGCGGGCGCGGGCGACCAGCAGGGCGGCGCCGATGCTGTCGCCGCCGGTGCGGAAGAAGTCGTCGTCGGCGTCGAGCCCGCCGGTCCAGGACGGCGGCGGCGAGCCGGGCGAGGACCCGTTCGGTCTCGGTCGCGGGCGCGCGCCCGGCGCGGCGGCCCGGCGCCGGCAGCGCCCGCCGGTCGATCTTGCCGTTCGGGTTGAGCGGCAGCTCGTCCAGGACGACCAGGACGGCGGGGACGAGGTAGTCGGGCAGGGCGTCGCGGAGCCCGTCAAGGACGCCGTCCGGGTCGGCGTCGCCGGTGACGTACCCGACGAGCCGGGAACCGTGGACGGCGACCGCGGCGCGGCGGACGCCCGGCCGCGCGCCCAGCGCCGCCTCGACCTCGCCGGGCTCGATCCGGAACCCGCGGATCTTCACCTGGTCGTCGGTGCGGCCGAGGAACTCCAGGCGGCCGTCCGGGCGGCGCCGCACCCGGTCGCCGGTGCGGTAGAGGCGCGAGCCGGGCGGGCCGAACGGGTTCGCGACGAACCGCTCGGCGGTGCGCGCCGGGTCGCCGAGGTAGCCGCGCGCCAGGCCGTCCCCCGCCAGGTACAGCTCGCCGACCGGCACCTCGCGCAGCGCCCGGTCGAGGACGTACGCGCGGGTGTTCGCGATCGGCGCGAGCCCGCCCGTCCCGTCGGCGGCGAGGCTGTCGCCGGCGGCCTCCGAGCAGCCGTACAGGTCGACGAGCCGCACCGGGATCCGGTCGGCGAGCGCTCGGGGCAGCGCCTCGCCGCTGCTGATCCAGGTGGTGACCGACTCCGGGAGCCCGTTCTCGGCGAGCGCGGCGAGCAGGCTCGGGACGAGCGTGACCGTGCGGACCTCGTGCCGTTCGATGAACGCGGCGAGCGCGACGGCGTCCCCGGCGGTGGCGTCGTCGGCGACGACGACGGTGTCCCCGGCGACGAGACCGCCGAGCAGCTCGGTCGTCCCGTCGATGAACGCGGGCGAGGACTTCGCGACGCGCGTGCCGCCCGGCCCGGTGAGGCCGGTGCCCCACGCGAGGCGGTTCGCCAGGGCGCGCAGGGTGCCGACGACGGCCTTCGGCGTCCCGGTCGAACCGGACGTGAAGACCACGTGGCTTCGGTGAACGACGTGCCGATGGACGAGTGGACGCCGGAGGAGGTTTCGGCCCACATCGGGTACATGAACGA
>NZ_MKJY01000278.1 GCF_001942465.1 Actinomadura sp. CNU-125 | reverse complement strand
CCCGGCAGCCGCGGCGCCCGCGCCCGAAGGGGTCACGTGGGCGGTGCGGCCCGCCGGTCCCAAGGGCCCCAACGGACGCGACTACTTCGTCTACTCGGTGTCGCCCGGCCAGACCGTCACCGACAAGGTGTCGGTGACGAACCTGAGCGACGACACCCGGACCTTCAGCGTCTACGCGACCGACGCGTTCAACACCGCCGACGGCTCGTTCGCCCTGCTCACCGCCGCGCAGAAGCCCACCGGCGTCGGGACGTGGATCGACTTCGCGAAGAAGTCGTACAAGGTGCCGCCAGGAAAGACCGCCGACATCCCGTTCACGCTGACCGTCCCGCACGACGCGACGCCCGGCGACCACGGCGGCGGCATCGTCGCGTCCGTCGCGCGGCGCGAGGCGACCACGGGCGGACGGACGGTGAACGTCGACCGGCGCGTCGCCGCCCGCGTCTACCTGCGGGCGGCCGGACCGCTGCGCCCCGGCCTGCAGATCTCCGCGCTCCGCACCGGGTACGCGTCCGAGTCCCTCGGCGCGGGCCGCATGGACGTGACGTACACGGTGCGGAACACGGGGAACGTGCGGGTCACGGCGCTCGCGAAGGTCAGCGCCCAGGGGCCCTTCGGCGTCGCGCTCGGCGAACCCGCCGAACGCCGCGTCCCCGAACTGCTGCCGGGCGGCAGCTACACGTTCCGCGAACGGCTCGGCGACGTCGCGCCCGCCGGGCGGCTCACCGCCTCGGTGCTGCTGTCGGCGACCGACCCGCGCAGCGGCGGCCCGGTGGCCGCGCGCCCGATCGTCCGGCGGGCGTCGCTGTGGCACGTCCCGTGGACGGCGGGCGTCGCCGTCGTCCTCGCGGCCGCCGCCGCGGTCGTGCTCGTCCGGCGGCGGAGGGCGGTCAAGTGAAGATCGTCACTGCGGCTCTCGCGCTCTCCTCGCTGTTCCTGGCGGCGCCCGCCGAACCGCGCGGGCGCGAAGACCGGGAGGCGGTCGACCCCGGCGAGCGCGTCACCGTCGAACTCACCGGCTGGCCCGCCGGGAACGTACTGGCCGAACTGTGCGGAAACCGGGCGCGGCGCGGGACGGTCGACTGCGCGGTCGGCGCGTCGGCGGGCACGTACGTCCGCGAAGGCAAGGCCGCGACGGTCGTCCTGACGGCCGCGAAGCCGCCGGTCGCGTGCCCGTGCGTGATCGCCGTCCGTCCCGTGACGGGCGGCGCGGCCCGGACCGTCCCGATCGAGGTGACGGGCGTGCGGACGTCCGCGTCCGCCGCGGAACCCGCCACCGGACGGGCGCCCGCGCGGCGGCTCACCGCGACGAAGGTGTCGGTGACCGGCGGCGGACCCGGCCCCGGCTGGCTCGCCGGCACCGCCCGCCGCACCCTGCGGGTGACGCTGCGCAACAACGGCACCGCGACGCTCACCGACCCGCCGCTCACCCTCACCGCCGGACGCGGCGACCAGCCCGCGCGCATCGTCGACGCCCCGCCCCTCGGCGTCCTCGAACCGGGCGCCGAACGCACCTACGACATCCCGGTCGTCCTGGACGCCCCCGCGTTTGGCCGCTACACGATCCGCGGAGAGATCGCCGGGCTGGACGAACCCATCGCCTTCACCGCCGAGACCGCCTCGTACCCGTGGGCGTTCCCGATCCTGGGCGCGCTGCTCGTCCCGGTGCCGCTCCTGACGGCGCGCCGCCGCCGCACGACCCGCGTGCCGGGACGTCCGGTCGCGGGCGCGGTTCCCGTCGCCGCCGCCGCCGACCGTCCGGCCCGCACGCCGAACCAGACCGTGGCGGCGAACATCGCGTGGTGGACGCGCGCACGCGGGCTCACCCCCGAACGCGTCGCCGAGGCGCTCACCGCCCGCACCGGCCGTCCCCGCACCGTCGCGGACCTGCCGCCCCGCGCGTCCGAATGCCCCTTCGACCCCGATACCCTCGACGCCCTGAGCCGCATCCTCGACGTCCCGGTCGCCGCGCTGCTCCTCCCGGCCCCGAACGATTCGCATAGCGGCGAACGTGTGCTAAGCTGAGTGAAAGTTGCGGTACCCATAGACTCTTGCATGCGCCTGAGGGTTTCCACCTCGGGCGCATTTTTGTTGATCTGGATTCTCCGGATGGGTTCGACGCGGCGTTCCCGAGCCCGCAAGGTGCGGGCCGGGGCAAGATCCAGAAGGAGACGGCCATGGCCACCGGCACCGTTAAGTGGTTCAACTCGGAAAAGGGCTTCGGCTTCATCGCGCAGGACGACGGCGGCGCCGACGTCTTCGCCCACTACAGCAACATCGCCGCTCAGGGCTTCCGTGAGCTGGTCGAGGGCCAGAAGGTGACCTTCGACGTCACCCAGGGCCAGAAGGGCCTGCAGGCCGAGAACATCGTCATCAACTGAACGATGTGACTGAACAGGTTCGCTGACGAGCCCCGGGCATCACGCCCGGGGCCCGTTTGCTTTTCCCGCCCCAGAGCCCCGGAGCCCGCGAACCCCGGAGCCCGGGAACCCCCGCACGCACCGACCCGCGCCGCCGCCCGTCCGGCTCCCGTCCCGGCCGCCCTCGCGAACTCGGTCGGCGGCATGACGGCGTCCACGCCCCGCCGAACCGAGCCGAGCCGGGGCCGTCGCCGCCGGATCGACCGGCCGAGGACACGCGCGCCTCCCCGATCCACCACCGCGCCGCCGCCGAACGACGCCGACGCGCCGTCCGGCCCCGCTGCGACATCCCGCTCCCCTGCGGCACACGTGCGGGCCAGCCCGCCGACGCCACGCCGACGTCCCGGCCCCCGCTGCGGTATCACGCTCCCCCCTGGCACACGTGCGGCCCTGGCCTGCCGCCCCCGCCACGTCTCGGGCCGCGCGCCGGCAGCGCCGCGGCCATCTGCTCGACCATGTGCAGCGGCGCGGCCCCGCCTTGCTCGGCCCCGAGATCACCACGCCCGCCGCGTTCCCCGTGTCCCGGCCACCGCGCGCCAGTGCCGCCTTCAGCCGTCTGACCTCCTCCTTTCCTGCTTCGGCATGTCCGGGCCACTGGCGGCCGTGTCGGCCGTGTCGGCCTGCGGTCATGCCGCGCGCGTCCGCCGGCCACGGCGTCCAGGACGACCGCGTCGGCGTCTCCTTCACCGGCAAGATGGATGGTTATGATAATGATTATCGCTATCGCCCATCTTGGGGCGTTACGTCGGGCGAGCGAAGGAGACCCATGCGCGAGGCACCCCCCGCGTCCCTGTCCGTCGACGAAGTGGTGGAGACCGTCGCGGAGGTGCTCGGCCTCCCCCTGACGGCGGTCGATCCCGACACCGCGCTCACCCGGCTCGGTCTCGAATCGTTCACGGCCGTCCGGCTGCGGCGCCGACTCGGCGACCTCGGGCTCGAACTGCCGATGGCGGCGTTCCTCGGCGATGCGACCGCCCGCACCATCGCCGCCGGAGATCCACCGCCGCCGCCCGTCCCCGCCGATCCCCCGGACGACGACGCCACCGACACCCTCGACCGCGCGACCGGTTCGGGATCGGCCGGCTTCCCCCTGACCGCCCTGCAGACCGCGTACTGGATCGGGCGGAACGACGGTTTCCCACTCGGGGGCGTCGCGACGTTCTACTACCGCGAATACGACCGGCACCCGGGTCCGGACGGTGCGGAAACCGACCTCGATCGGCTCGTGCAGGCGTGGAATCGGCTCGTGGTGCATCACCCGATGCTGCGGATGGTCGTGGGACGGGACGGCCTGCAAGCGATCATCGAGGACCCGGGCCCCTACGAGTTCACGATCGAGGACCTGCGGGGCGCCGCGCCCCACGAGGCGGACTCGCGCCTCGACGAGATGCGCGCGGCCCGATCGCACCAGGTGCGTCCCGCCGACACGTGGCCGCTGTTCGACATCGCGGCGGCGTTCCTCCCCGACGGACGGACGCGCCTGTTCGTCGGCATCGACGTCCTGGCACTCGACCTCGCGGGATGGATGCAGGTCATCGCCGAGTGGGGCACCCTGGTCGACGCCCCGGACACCGAACTCCCGACGGCGCCCGTGACGTTCCCCGAGCTGGTGCGGCGCCGGCTGGCGGACCCGGGCGAGGAGGCGCGGCGGGAGCGCGATCGGGCGTACTGGGCGGGACGGTCGCTGCCGCCGGGGCCCGCGCTGCCGTGGACGGCCGAGCTCGCGGACGTCCGGCGGCACCGGTTCGAGCGGTGGCCCGCCGAGTTGGACGCGGACGAGTGGGCGGGGCTGCGGGAGCGGGCGGCCGCGCGCGGGCTGAGCCCGACGGGGGTGCTGCTGGCCGCGTTCGGTTACGTGCTGACCCGCTGGAGCACAAGCGGCGCTTCCACGGAAGCGTTCGCGGAAGCGTTCGCGCTGAACACGACCCTGTTCGATCGTCCCGACGAGCCGGAGCTGGCGCATCTGGTCGGCGACTTCACGTCGACGGTCCTGGTCGAGATCCCCGAGCCGGATCCGCGCGGGGCGGACGGCTTCGCCGCGTTCGCCGCGCGCGTCAACCGGCGGTTCTGGACGGACATGGAGCATCGGGCCGTCGCGGGCGTCGAGGTGACGGAGGCGGGGCGGGACGGCGGCGTCACGCCGGTGCATCCGGTCGTGTTCACCAGCGGCGTGGGGCTGTCGGGGTCCGGGCGACCTCCGGCGGCGTGGCTCGGCGACGAGGTGTTCGGGGTGTCGCAGACGCCGCAGGTCGCGCTCGACCACATCGTGCACGACGAGGGCGGGCGGCTGCGGGTGGCGTGGGACACGGTCGAGGGTCTGCTCCCGGACGGGTTCGCGGCGGGGATGCGGGACGCGCACCTGCGGCTGCTGCGGGCCCTGGCCTCCGACGACGCCGCGTGGACCGATCCCGCGCTCGGCTGGGACCCGTCGTTCCTGCCCGCCGAGCCCCTGGACGTCCGGCCGTTCGGCGACGCGGGCCCGCTCCTGGACGATCCGTTGCGTGCGGCGGCCGCGCGGGCCCCGGGCGACGCGGCGCTGCTCGACGCGTCCGGCGGGGAGGTGACGCACGGCGTGCTGGCGGAGCGGACGGGCCGGATCGGGGCGGCGCTCGCCGGGCACGGCGTCGGCCCCGGCGATCTGGTCGCGGTCTCGTTCGAGAAGGGCGCCGACCAGGTCGCGGCGCTGCTGGTGGTGTGCGCGGCGGGCGCCGGTTACGTCCCGGTCGAGCCCGGGTGGCCCGCGGAGCGGGTCGCGGCCGTGTGCGCGCAGGCCGGGATCGTCCACGCCGTGGTCGCGGACGGCGCGGTCGGCGGCTGGCCGGACGCGGTGCGCCCGCACACCCTGTCGTCCCTGCTCGGCGCGGCGCCCGGGACGCCGAAGCGGCCCCGCCCGGACGACCTCGCCTACGTCATCTTCACGTCCGGTTCGACCGGACGCCCGAAGGGCGTGGCGATCGAGCACCGCGCGGCGCGGACCACGATCGACGACCTGGTCGACCGGTTCCCGATCCGCCCGGACGATCGGGTCCTCGGCCTGTCGGCGTTCAGCTTCGACCTGTCGGTGCACGACGTGTTCGGGGTGATGGGCGCGGGCGCGGCGCTGGTCCTGCCCGCCCCGGACCGGCAGCGCGACCCCGGGCACTGGCTCGACCTGCTGGAACGCCATCGCGTGACGGTGTGGAACACGGCGCCCGCGCTGCTGGAGATGCTGGTCGAGTACGCGGAGATCGAGCCGGAGCGGGCGCGGCGGGCGCTGGCGCCGCTGCGGGTGGTGTTCCTGTCGGGCGACTGGATCCCGATCACGCTGCCGACCGGGTGCGGGCGCTGGCGCCGGACGCGGAGGTGGTGAGCCTCGGCGGCGCGACGGAGGCGTCGATCTGGTCGATCTGCCATCGGATCGGCGAGGTCGATCCGGAGTGGCCGAGCATCCCGTACGGGCGGGCGCTGCGCGGCCAGTCGTTTCACATCCTGGACGAGCGGGGCCGCCCGGTGCCGGTCGGGACGCCCGGCGAGCTGCACATCGGCGGGGACGGCTTGGCCCGCGGCTACGTGGGCGACGAGCGGCAGACGGCGGAACGGTTCGTCGTCGATCCGGTCCTCGGCCGCCTCTACCGGACGGGCGACCTCGGGCGCTGGCGGACCGACGGCACGATCGAGTTCCTCGGCCGCCTGGACCGCCAGGTGAAGATCCGCGGGCATCGCATCGAGCTCGGCGAGGTCGAGTCGGTGCTGGACCGGGCGCCGGGCGTCCGGCATTCGGTGGCGCTGTCGGTGCCGGGACCGGACGGGCGGCCGCGGCTGGTCGCGTTCGTCGCGGGCCCGGCCGCGCCGCCGGACGAACGGCTGGTCGCGCACCTGCTCGAACGCGTGCCGGAGTACATGGTGCCGAGCCGGTTCGTGCGCGTCGACGCCTTCCCGGTCACGGCGAACGGAAAGGTCGACTACCAGGCGCTGCCGAACCCGTACCGGCGTGCGGCGGCGGCACCGCCCGTCCGGACGCCGGAGGCGGCACCGGCCGCGGACGCGCCCGACGCGGACGACTTGGCCGCGCTGATCCGGCGGGCCGGGGAGGACGGCCTCGACGTCACGCTCCGGCTCGGCGCCGGTGCCCTGCCGCCGGCGCGCGCGCTCGCGGCGCGGGACTGTGGTCGGAGCGGCTCCGGGCCGCCGCGGCGGGCGGCGGCCTCGCGCTCGCCGACGCCCTCAACGCCGGACGCGCTGATCGAACTGGCCGCGACCGACGAGCGCCCCCGGCCGAGGCGACGGCGCCCGCGGCGGACCCGGACGCCGAACGGGTCATCGCGGACGTGCTCGGCGAGCTCCTCGACGGTGCGCCCGTCGACGTCACCACACCGTTCTTCCAGCTCGGCGCGACGTCGCTCGTCCTCGTGCGCGCCCACGGCCGGTTGCACGAACTCCTCGATCCGGGCCTGGCCGTCGTCGACATGTTCGCCCACCCGACCGTCCGGCGGCTCGCCGCGCACATCGCGTCGCGCCGCACCGCCCCCGCGCCACCGGCCGTCCCGTCCGCGCCCGCGCCCGCGCCGCCGGACGTCCCGTCCGTCCGGGCGGCCGCGCGGCTGCGG